>CASDTD010000162.1 GCA_949283445.1 uncultured Coriobacteriia bacterium
CGTAGGAGACGTTCTCGTCATGGCCGCCGATTTCGGCCTTGGTGGACGGCGTGTAGATGGGCGCGGGCAGCTTGCTGGACTCGACCAGGCCGTCCGGCAGCTCGATGCCGCACACCGTACCCTGCTTGCGGTATTCCTTCAGGCCACTGCCCGCCAGATAACCGCGCACGATGCATTCCACAGGAAACATCTGCGCCTTCTTCACGAGCATGAAACGGCCGGCCAGGTATTCGGCATAGGGCTTGAACTGCTCGGGCAGGTCTGCCACGTCGGCCGAGATAAGATGGTTTTCAATCGTACCCTCGAGCAGCTTGAACCAGAACAGCGAAAGGCGCGTCAGGACCTCGCCCTTGTGCGGAATCTCGTCTTCCAGGATGTAGTCGAAGGCGGAAATCCTGTCGGTCGCGACGATGAGCAACTCGTCGCCCAGGTCGTACAGATCGCGTACCTTGCCCTGCGAATCGGGACGCAATGCAATTTCACTCACGTTCAAGCACCTCTCTTGTATCAGTCGTTTCGCCCTATTGTATGCGTATTATGAATCGTATTTGCCGTCATCGTCTTTCTTGGACGGCAAAGGCACCCGAAAACCGAAGAGGGTGAGCTGCTGGATGGGGTGCGCTTCAGATTTCACGAGCTTTTCCTCCGCTCTCTTGCGCTGCCGCTCCTGACGCTCTTCGAGCTTCTTGAGCTTGTCCGCTTCCTTGCGCTGGCGGTCGAGCTCCTTTTTCGCGGTCTTGGCCATGCGGCGCGCGTCGCGCTGGGAGGGAAGCTCCTGCAGCCCCGGCGTCTCGGTCAGGGGGATGTTGATGGTGAACGTGCTGCCCTCGCCCAAGACGCTGTCCACGCTCACGTTGCCGCGATGCTGGTCGACCACCTCGCGCACGAGGGAAAGGCCGATGCCCAGACCGCCACTGACGCCCGTGCGCGCGGCGTCTGCACGCCAGAAACGCGAGAACACCTTGCCCAAATCTTCTTCGGAAATGCCAATGCCCGTGTCACTGACGGAAACGGAGGCGTAGCCGTCCTTGCGGTGCAGGCGCAGCCCGATGATGCCGCCTTCGGGCGTGTATCGCACGGCGTTGGAGAGCAGGTTCGCCACCGCCTGCATGAGTAGGTCGCGGTCGCCACGCACGTATATCTTGGGGTCGATTTCGGTGAGGAAGGTCACGCCGGAAC
Source organism: uncultured Coriobacteriia bacterium (assembly GCA_949283445.1). Next base: position 1,180 of record CASDTD010000162.1, read on the forward strand.
TCTCGATGAGCGCCTCATGCGTAAGCGCGAGGTCGGTGACGAGTTCGGTCATGTCGACAGGCTCGTCCTTGATTTCGGCCGTGCCGTTTTCCAGGCGGTTGAGCCTGAGCAGCGCTTCCACCAGACGCCCCAAGCGACGCGTTTCGGAGGAGATGGTATCCATATGCTCTTCGTCGGCGGAAAAGACGCCGTCTTGAATGGCCTCGACCGTGGCCTGTATGGCCATGAGCGGTGTGCGCAGCTCATGGGCCACATCGCCGATGAGCTGGCGCTCCAGGTCGCGGTCGCGCTCGATGGAGTCTGCCATCTCGTCGAAGCTCTCGCCCAAGCGTGCGAGCTCGTCGTCGCCGTGCAGCCCGGTGCGTGCGGAAAGGTCGCCTTCCTTGATGGCGGTCGCCGTTTTGGAAATGCGCTGTATGGGCTGCCCGATGCTGTTGGCGAAGAACAGCCCCAGCACGATGGAGAACACGAGCGCGATGCACCCTGCCACCGCGAGAGCCATGTACACGTCCTCGTCGGTGAGGATGAGACCGCGGTTGACGTTCCACACGATGATAATCGCGCCGGCGGCGATGAGCACCGTCATGGCCGCAGTGAGCACGAAGGCCCCCGCGATGTAGAGCGCGATGGAGATGCGCTTCTTGCGCGTCGGCTGCCTGCTCATTGGTCGTGCTCCACGCCCGTCTTACGCTTCCTCGGCGGCTTCGTCGCCCTCTTTGGGAATCTCGAAGCGGTAGCCGACACCATGGACGGTGAAGATCCACTTCGGGTTGCGCGGGTCGTCGCCGATCTTGGCGCGCAGGTTCTTCACGTGGCTGTCGATGGTGCGCTCGTAGCCCTCGAAGTCGTAGCCGAGCACCTTTTCCACGAGCTCCATGCGCGAGTACACGCGCCCGGGATAGCGCGACAACGTGGTGAGCAGCTTGAACTCGCTGGCCGTCAAGTCACATTCCTCGCCGTCGACCAGCACTTTGTGCCCCGTGAGGTCAATGGTGAGCGCGCCGAACTCGAGCACCTCGCGCTGGGGTTCGGAATCGATGTGCGCGCGGCGCAGCAGGGCGCGGACGCGGGCCACCAGCTCGCGCGGGGAGAACGGCTTGATGAGGTAGTCGTCGGCACCCAGCTCCAGGCCGATGATGCGGTCCTCGATTTCCCCCTTCGCGGTGAGCATGATGATGGGGATATCGGAAGAGTCGCGGATGATCTTGCAGACCTTCTCCCCCGGAATCTTGGGGAGCATGAGGTCGAGAATCACGAGGTCAAAATGATGGTTGGCGAACTCGTCGACGGCTTCTTGTCCGTCTGCCGCGCTCGTCACCAGGTAGTTTTCGTTTTTGAGATACGCTGCCACGGCATCGCGGATGGCCTTCTCGTCTTCGACCAAGAGGATGCGGCGGGCCTCAGAACCCATATCCAAAGCGCAAGCTCCTTTCAGCTAGCTGCCGTTAGTTATCTCAACGTATCAGTGTACCATGCCCCAAACACGGGCAGGCGCGCCTGGCACCTCATCTGGAAATAATCCATCAAGACAGCGTTTACGCCCCGTCGTCGGAAGTGTCGGCGGAACCGGAGTCCGCATCCTGCGTGCCATCATCGGAAGAGCCCGCATCAGATGAGGCATCGCCGTCGTCAGAAGCGGGCTCGTCGAAGCCGCCGTCTTGCGGCGCCGCCTGGCCGTCGTCGGCTGCGTCTTGGCCACCATCCTGCGACGTGCCGTCCTGCCCGGACTTGATGCGTATGCTGCGCACCTCGACGTGCGTGATTTCCTCGGAATCCTCAACTTCCGACACCGTCGCATACACGTAGATGCGGTCGCATTCGCCCACGACAATCGGATAATCGCCGTAATCGGCCGACCCGCTGGGAGCGTCGACGGTGAAATACCCGCGCTCTTCGAGGTCGACCAGCGCCGTGCGCGAGCCGGATTTGGAGAACAGCCACCCTTGGCACAGACCGGGAGGCGTGACGGGCTGGCGCGTCAGACGCAGCCACGTGTTGGCATCGAGCGGGTAGTACGTCCCCACGTTGGCAATGCCGCCGCCGTAATCGTAGGACGCGCCGATGGAAAACGAGAACGCGTTGTTCATGTACACCGCGCAGGTGGGGCGGAACGAACGCGGGAGAACCTGCGAGGCGACGACTGCGCCGGTGCCCGACTGGAACGCCGTCAGCTGGTAGTAGATGCCCGATTCCGCATCGGCGCGGGGCATGGCGGTGAGCACATCGCCGCTCACGGAAAGCCCGCCGTTGAAACGCCCGTGCGACGTGTGGATAATCGCCGCGGCTGACCCGCCCGAAGAGGCTTTGAGCAGGGAGTCTTCCGTGGTTTTCTCGCCGTTTTCCGCCGGCTGGACGATCCAATACGCCGCAGGGCCTATCGCGGCGATTTCGGGAGCGTCGTAATCGACGTTGCCGCTGTCTATCTGCACCGGCTGCCCGATGGATTGTTCGTCGGCTTCGATCGTGGCGCAGTACACGGCCCAATCCGACGTGAGGAAATTGCTCTCGACCCACACGAGCAGCTCTTCGGACGCCGTGGCGTTGTAGAAAGTGTAGCCATCGTCATGGCCGACCGCCTGGTCGAGCACCGTCGTGAGCCTGCCCGTGCGCAGCTGGATCAAGCCGACCGTGTTCAGCGGGTCGGCCGTCTCGCCCGGGCACAGGGCCGCCGCCACGCGGGAATTCGACGCGGACAGCAACGTGCCCTCGTTGAAGGTGCCGACAGTCGAGACTTCGCAGTACCTGTTCGGGTTTTCGTACTCGCGAAACGAATCCAAGGTGACGACGGCGTTTTCGGGAACGTCGAGCACCTGAATCTCGCTGTCGCCGTCGTCCGAGCTGCAACCGCTCAACCCGAAGGCGCCGCCCAGCACGGCAAGCGCCGCAGACGAGGCGAGCAGCTTCGCGCTGCCGCGCACGAAGCCGCGCCGCGTGAGCTGGATGATTTCCGGTGTCTGTCCGCCTGGGTTCATCGCACGTGTGCGCTTCACTGCTGGGCAAGCGCCTCTTGCACCGCGTGCGCAAGCTGGTCAGGGCAAGACGTGGCCTTGAACCCGCAGGTCGTGCCGGCGCACCGGTCGATAACCCATTGCGCGGGCATACCCTCCACCAGCGAGCCGATGCCCTTCAGATTGCCGTTGCAGCCGCCGACGAACGCGACGTCGTGAACGTTGTTGTCTGCGTCGAGCGTGAACGAGACCGCGCGCGAGCAGGTGCCCGCGTTGCGGTGCGTGAACTGTTTCGCTTCTTCCGACATGGTGTATCGCATCTCCTGTGTCGCATGAGCACCGCCCGCCGCGCATACCGTGCGCGCGAACGGGCGGCCCGATTGCTGAAAACTTTAGAACTCGAGTGCCTCGAGCCGCTCGAAGATAACATCCTTGCGCTGCAGGAACGCCCAAGGGTCGAAGATGTCATCGAGCTGTTCACTGGTGAGCGTGCAATCTTCATCTGCTTCGAGGTTCTCCCTGAAGCTGGGGCCCTCGACGGCCTGCTGCAGATCGCCCCACACCTTCATGGCGTTGCGCTGCACGATGACATAGGCGTCCTCGCGCGTGATGCCCGTGTTGACGAGCGCCAGGATGACACGCGAAGAGAAGATCAGGCCGCGCGTGCGGTGCAGATTGGCCTTGCTGTTTTCCGGGTAGAGCTTCAGGCCGCCCAAGATGAACTCCATCTTGCCGCAGATGTAGTCGAACGCGGTGAAGCTGTCGGGCATGACGACACGCTCGGCGCCGGAATGCGAGATGTCGCGCTCGTGCCACAGCGCCACGTTGTCGAAGCCGACCTGCGCGTTGGCCTTGATGACGCGGGCCAGGCCGCAAACACGTTCGGCCGTGATGGGGTTGCGCTTGTGGGGCATGGCCGAGCTGCCCTTCTGCCCCTTGGCGAACGGCTCCTCGGCTTCCAGCGTGTCGGTCTTCTGCAGCGAGCGCACCTCCGTGGCAATCTGCTCGAGCGTCGCGGCGGACACGGCCAGGGCAGCGAGCACCTGGGCGTGACGGTCGCGGTTGATGACCTGCGTGGACAACGGGTCAACGGCCAGCCCGAGCTTCTCACAGACGTATTCCTCCACGCGCGGGTCGATGTTGGAGTAGCTGCCCACCGCACCGGAAATAGCGCCGACGGCAATGGCCTTGCGGGCTTCGAGCAAGCGCGTTTCGGCGCGCTTCAGGGCCCACGCCCACATGCCGATCTTCATGCCAAAGGTCATCGGCTCGGCGTGGATGCCGTGCGTACGGCCGACACAGATCGTGTCTTTCTCCGCGAACGCACGCTCCTTGCAGATGCGGCCGAGTTTGCGCACGTCTTCGATGACGATATCGAGCGCCTGCGTGATGAGGTAGCACATCGCCGTGTCGCCCAGATCGGAGCTCGTCATGCCGTAATGGACCCAACGGCTCGGCTTGGGCTGCCCTTCGGGGACTTCGGCGTCGATGTATTTCGCCATGACCGTGGTGAACGCGATGACGTCGTGGTTGGTGACTTTCTCCACCTCGTCGATTTCGGGCACCGTGAAATCGGCATGCGCGCGAATCCACGCGGCCTCTTCCTTCGTGATGCCGCAGGTGCCGATTTCGGCCTGCGCTTCACAGGCCAGCACCTCGATTTCCTTCCACACCTCGAATTTGTTCTCGAGAGACCAGATGTGCCCCATCTCGGGACGTGTGTAGCGTTCGATCATGGTGTCAACCCTTTCGAAGTCCGGTAATCCGCCAGTTCTCCGTCGACGCGCGTCGTGCGCTCCGTTGCCTCTGCATAGCTTTTCTCGGCATCGGCAATCGACAGCTTGTCTGTTCCCAGTGAATAATAGATGCTTTTCAGCAAATCGTCTGCCGTCGCAGGCAGCGACTCCGCAATCGAGGCTGCTTCGGTGGCGGCCTGCTGGTAGGACGTCATGTGCTGCTTGGCCGTCTTCGTCTTGCCGTCGAGCAGAGCCTCATCGGCAGCGATGGCCTCGCCGGCGGCCTGCAGCTGCTTTTCGGCATAGGAACGCTCCGCCGCGAAGTCATAGCCCGGCACCGCCTGCCCCAGACCGTCTGCAAGCTGCAAGACGCGCTCGTAGTTTTCCTTCGCCTTCTTGTCGCTTGCCAGCGCTTTCTTCACTTCCGACGTCGTGCCGATTTCGATGTGCGCGGCAGACGCGTTAAGCGCGGCGTGCCCATCGAGCAGCTCCTGCCACAGCTCCTGCACCTGCGGGGCAAGCTCGTAGGCCGAAAGCGACGCTTCGAGCAGCGGCATGCCGTATTCGACCATGTCCTGCCGTCCCTCAATGCCCTGCAGCAGCAGCTCGGCAGCTCGCGCATCGTCGGTTCCCAGAAATCCGCGAATCGCGTTCAAGTGCTTTTTCGTCCGCAGCATTTCGTCGGCGATATCGTCGTGCTGGTCGATAAGCTCGCGCGCTTGCCGCGCGTCTTCATCGCTGCTCAGGCCGTTTGCCAGAAGCTCGCTCATGGCGGCGACGTGCGTGTTCGCTTGGTCGACTTTATCGAAAACGTCCTGCAGCTCCTGCGCGCCGACTTCCTGCCGCTGCGCCGAAGGCGGTGCGAATACGCTGAAAGCGACAAACGCCACAAGCGCCACGCCAACAGCACCCAGCGCGATGCGCTCGGCCAGGCGGCGTACTGAAGAAGGCTCTTCCGGGGTGACATGCGCGGCGGCATGCCGGGCGCGAGCATGACCAGACGCGCCGTGCCCTGCCGCAGGCCGCGCGCGGTCTTTTCTCGCAACCGAATGTGCTCCGTGTTTGCTCATGCGCCCATTATCGTGGAAAACGCGACAGCGTGCATCCGCAGACGCGACGGGGTCTATGCCGCTGCGGCTTTTTGCGATTTCGCAATGCGAAAAGCGAGAGCCGCCGCGTTTTTCTGCAGCTTTTTTCGGATACGCAACGAAAAGAATTGCGCAGCCGCAAAAAATGGCAACCTGCCATCGCGTGCCCGAAAAAAACTGCAGGCCGCTGCCGTGTATCCCTATAATCGAAAACGCACGACCATACGCGCACACGGAGCATACCATGAAAGAACAGCTCGTCACCGAACCCATCAGCGATCGCGAACGCATCATCAGGCTCGCGCTCGTCATAAAAGAACGCGGCCCCATCGACTTCGTCTCCATTCGCAGGACCATCCCCACGGAATACGGGTTTTACGAAGGGGGCGACGACGCGGAGCAGCGACGCCACGAAGATGCCGTGCGCCGCAAGTTCGAACGGGACAAGAAAGCCCTGCAGGAATACGGGTTCTACCTGTCAACTGAC
>CASDTD010000163.1 GCA_949283445.1 uncultured Coriobacteriia bacterium
CGACAGAAAGACGATGGGCACGTCCGAGGTGTCGCGCAGCTTACGGCACACTTCGAAGCCGTCCATGCCGGGCATCATGATGTCCAAGATCACGAGGTCAAACGCGTCGGCTTTGAAGGCCACGAGCGCTTCGGCACCCGAATAGCACGCGCGTGTGCGATACCCCTCGGCCTGCAGCAGGTCGCAGACGAGGTCGGTGATAGACGCCTCGTCGTCGACGACGAGTATGTTCTCGCGGTGCGGCATGGACGTTGACTCCTTTTCCCGAACGTGATGGCTGTCTTCGCGCGCTGTGCGCCCTGCCGTGATTATAGGCGAGCGTCTTCGCGCAGAAGTCCGCCAGGTCTCTGCCCGCAGGTGAATTAAGGAAGGCTTAAGGAAGCTTAAAGGTTTGCCATGGGAAGCTTAAAGCGCCTGCTCCGTAAGCTGGTCGTGCAAGTTCGGCGCACCGCTTGCCCGGTGCTGGTTTACGGGAGGTTCCCATGAGGGTCGAAGGCATTGTGCCCGGCAGATACGATGCGCGTGCGATGGCTGGAGATTACCGCAGGCAGGCGTATCGAGGGTGCTCCGGAGCAGGCGGCAGGAGCGCTTACAGGCAGCGCAACGTTGTGGCACACCCGCCGCGTCCCGTGCGCCCAAGCGTGCGCCGCCCGCGCCCGAAGCGCTTCGTGGCTTTCGCGCTTGTCGTGCTCGTGCTGGTCGTCGGCGCGGTTTCCGTCTTCTCCTACGAAACGCAAGGGGGTGCACCCGTCTCCACGCCTGTGTCGCAGTGGAAGAAGGGTGAGATGCCCTATCTGTACCAGACAGACGCGCAATGGGCGAACAAGAAGTATGCGGGTGACACCATCGGCATCAGCGGTTGTGGACCGACGTGCCTGTCCATGGTCTACGTCATGCTCACAGGGGACAAAGACTACGGGCCGGTGCAGATGGCGCGTTTCTCTGAGAAGAATGGCTTTGTCATGGATGGCGCCACCGCCTGGGCACTCATGACCGATGGGGCGTCTGATCTGGGGATTTCCGGGCGGGAGATTCCCGCCGACGCAACGGTCGTGAAACGCGAGCTGAAACAGGGGCACCCGGTTATCTGCAGCATGCGTCCTGGGGATTTCACGACGACCGGGCACTTCATCGCGCTTGCCGGTATGGATGACAACGGGCATGTGCGCGTGCACGACCCCAACAGCGTGGCGAATTCCAAGAAGGGCTGGGACCTCGACACCGTGCTGGAGCAGTGCAAGGGCATTTGGGCGTTTTCGGCGTGAGCGCGTGATGCGGTGCGAAAGGGCGTCACGCATCCACGCTGGCCAGTTTTTCCAGCGCTTCGCCGGCAGCCCGGTACGTGGTCCAGTCGCTCATCGGCACGGCGCCCAGGCCCTTGTAGAACTCGATGCTGGGTTCGTTCCAGTCCAGGCAGCACCATTCGAGCCTGCCGCACCCGCGCTCCATGGCAATCGCCGCAAGCTTCTTCATGAGCGCCTTGCCGTGGCCGTGGCCGCGATATTCCGGCTTGACGAAGAGGTCTTCCAGGTAGATGCCTGCGCGCCCCAGAAAGGTGCTGAAGTTGTGGAAAAACAGCGCGAAGCCGACTTCCTTGCCATCTTCGCAGACGAAAAGCACCTCCGCTGCTTTCTTGTCGAACAGCCACTCTTCCAGCAGCTCTTCGGTGGCGATGACTTCGTCGCTCATGTGCTCGTAGTCGGCAAGGCCGGCAATGAACTCGAGGATGAGAGGACAGTCTTTTCGGGTGGCGAATCTGAAGGTGGATTGCATGGAGTGCTCCTTGCTGCTTGTCGTGCATTTCGATGTGACAAATGCCCCGGGCGCTTGCCACATCGAAGCATCATAGCGCAGAAAAGAGTTGGCAAAGCACCGTGGCGCCCGCCGCGACAAGCGTCCCGAGCGTTTGTGACGGGTGCTGGGCGTCGTGACGCATGCCGTGCCCTGTTCACCGCGCCCTTGCGCGCTTCGAAACCGAAAATTAATTCGCTCCCCGCACTGATGCCGTTTGCCTGCGGTATAGTAGGGCGACTGGTTTTCAACACGTGTAATCGGAGGTGCGCGTCATGCCGCAAGGCTACGATCCGCAGAGCATAGAGCCGAAATGGCAGCAGGTATGGGCCGACGAGGAGCTGTTCAAG
>CASDTD010000164.1 GCA_949283445.1 uncultured Coriobacteriia bacterium
GCATATGGCCTTAGACGAAATCGCCGCCAACATGAAGATGGAAAAGCGCCTGTGCCACGGCGCGCCGTTCTACGTGCTCGGGCCGCTCGTCACCGACATCGCGCCCGGTTACGACCACATCACGAGCGCCATCGGCGGCGCTATCGCGGCGGCGAGCGGAGCGGATTTTCTGTGCTACGTGACGCCTGCCGAGCACTTGCGTCTGCCGGATGTCGACGACGTGCGCGACGGCATCGTGGCGACGCGTATCGCAGCGCATTCCGCCGACATCGTCAAGGGTATCCCCGGCGCGCGCGAGCGCGACAACGCCATGGCGAAGGCGCGCCATGCGTTCGACTGGGACACGATGTTCGAGCTTTCCATCGACGGGGCCAAGGCACGTGAATACTACGAGTCCGCGCCGCCTTCGGAAGAAGAGAGCTGCACGATGTGCGGCAAGATGTGCGCGGTGCGCACGGTGAACAAGGCGCTGGAAGAAAGCGAAATGGACCTGCTGGGGTAGGGAAGTCTCGAAAGCGTTTGTCTGCTATGTCACAGCCTTGCAGTATTCTTCTGCAAGGCTGTTTTGTATTGGGCGGGCGGCCTTGTCTGGTTGGTATGTGGGAGGTATGGCTATGGCATCCAAAAGCCAACAGGCACTGCGCGCCATCACCACCTTCAAAGACGAGTATCTGCTCGATTTCATCAATACAGAGGAACTCGGTGTGCGCGATGCGCAAGACATTGACGAACGTATGCTGGAACAGGGCATCGTCCAGAACATCAAGCAGCTCATTATGGCGTTCGGGAAAGGCTTTACGTTTGTGGGAAACCAGTATCATCTGGATGCCTTCGGCGTTGACCAGTACATTGACCTGCTGTTTTTCAACCGTGACCTCAACTGTCTTGTGGCCGTGGAACTGAAGAACGTGCCTTTCAAAACGGCATATCTGGGGCAGCTTTCGGGTTATTTACGGGTACTTGACGGGTTCGAGCGTCGTGAACACGAGCCCGCGCATCCCCGACAAGATCGACACAAAAACGGCAGCAACCCGTCCGTTCCCACCGAACTCGACGCCGAATGGCACAGCCGCGACTTGCCGCACGAGGAAATTATCGAAAAGTACCCGTTCATCCTCTCCACGGGCCATCGTCGTTGCACGTCGTTCCATTCCGAGCACCGTCAGATCGCCATTCTGCGCGAGATTGACCAAAACCCGATGCTCGAGATGAACCCCGCCGACGCTGCCAAGCTCAACATCACCGACGGCCAGTGGGTGCGCATCGAGAACATGTACGGCCAGGCCAAGTACAAGGTCCGCATCATGCCCACCATCAAGGAAGGCCATGTGGAAGCCGAGCATGGCTGGTGGTTCCCCGAGCAAGATGGCTCCGAGCCTAACCTGTTCGGCGTGTGGCAGTCCAACTGCAACACCCTGATTCCCGTGCATCATAACAACGCCCTTGGCTTCGGTGCCCCGTACAAGAGCGCATGCTGCAATGTCGTTACCTGCTATCTCGGTTCAACGTGTTTTGCGTGCGTCCCGCTCGTTCTCGCGGGGCGCACGTGCCCTTTTGCGCTATTATCGCTGCAGTTTGAAAGGTCGTCTTGAACTGCACGGAGATAGGGGCGGGCGCGATGCGACATGACATGAGCAGACGGGGCTTTCTCGCGGGCGCTGCCCTGTGCGCGGCGGGTGCCGCCGCGACGCTTGCGGGCTGCGGCTCTTCTGCCACCGTGTCCGTACGCCCGGCGCTTTCGTTCTGCGAAGGCACGGTGCCTTCGATATATGCCGCAGGCGTCTATCTTGCCAAAAACCAGGGCTATTTCGAGGAAAACGGCCTCGATGTCAGCATCGTGCAGGCCGAGGGCGACGCGTCTGCGGAGGTCGTCGTGAACGCGGGGCAGGCTCAGTTCGGGCTTTCCAGCCAAAGGCGCCTTGCCGGCTGCTTCGCCATCGACGAGCCCGCTTCCATCATTGCCGTCGCCACGGTACTGCAGCCCGATGACGCCAAACGCGAGGCTTACCCGTCTGTCGTCATCGCGAACGACGCCTATCTCGTGGCGCATCCCGATGAGTCCCACGCTTTCATGGATGCCCTTTCCCGCGGGTACTTTTACGTGGCGAATAATCCTCAGACGTCGGCAGACATCATGCTCGCGATGTGCCCCCAGCTTGACGAGAGCACCGTGCGCGCGGCGCTTGAGCGTTTCGCGTCACGCTTGTTCGACGCAGAGGGCGAATGGGGCATCATCGACTGGGGGCGTTGGGATGGCTGTTTCACACGCTTGCATGAAGAAGGAGTTATCGACCGCGCCATTCCGCAGCACCATGGGTTCACGAACGACTATCTCGAGGATGCGAAGAAATGAGCGGGGGAGCAAACGGGAACGTGCAAGGCACTTGCCATATCGTCTGTGGTGCGCCCGGTGACGAGGTGACGCTCGAAAGGTGCGCGAATGACCTCGTCATCGCGGCTGATGGAGGCTATCGCGCTTGCGAACAGGCGGGCATCGTCCCCGACCTGCTCATCGGGGATTTCGATAGCTTGGGCATGGAGGCAGCGCTGCAGGCCGGTTCCCATGAGCGCGTGCACGAGGTCATCATGCTACCGACGGCCAAGGACGACACCGACACCCTGGCGGCTATTCGTGAAGGGCTTGCGCGTGGGTACCGACGCTTCGAACTGCATGCGGCGCTGGGCGGCGATGTGGGGCACGAGTTCGCGAACTTGCAATCTTTGCTGTTCATCCGCCGGCACGGGGCAGAGGGCTGCCTGCACGGCACCGCCCAGACGGTGTGGCTTGTCATGCCGGAAGATGGGACGTGCCTGTTTCCCGTCGAAGCGGGCATGCGCGTGTCGGTGTTCGCGTTCGGGGGAGATGCCCGCGGTGTCAACGAGCGCGGCTTGCGCTGGGAGCTTTCGGATGCGGAGCTTTCCTGCGCGTTTCCGCTGGGCGTGAGC
>CASDTD010000165.1 GCA_949283445.1 uncultured Coriobacteriia bacterium
TCGGGCAGGTCAAGGGGCTGGGCGCGAAAGGGTATCTGAAGGCGGTCGACATGCTGATGGAGCATCTAGGTTATGAAGGCTGAGAACCGTATACGGCGCACGCGCGCGTTCATGGCGGAAAACGGCATCGACGCGCTGGTCGTGCGCTCGACAAGCGACCTGACCTGGCTCACGGGGTTTTCCCGCGTGTTCGATTCCGAACAGGCTCACACGGGCATCGTGACCCAGGATGAGTGTGTTATCCACACCGATTCGCGTTACGCGACGGCCATGAAGACGGCCGCTGCCGAAGAGAGGCTGTGGCGGGTGCACGACGAACCCGCATCGGTTGTCTCGTTCGTTGAGCAGACGTTGCGCGCGGCGAAGCTGCAGGCGGGCAGGGCTTGCATCGACGATGCGACGCCGGTCGTGCTGCATCGGGCGCTTTGTTCTGCATTGCCGGGCGTGGGGTTCGATATACGCACATCTCCCGTGCAGCAGCTGCGTGCCGTCAAGGAGCCCGACGAGCTCGAATGCATGAAGCGCGCGCAGGCCGTTGCCTCTGCGGCGTTCATGTCCGTGCTCGAGACGCTTGCGCCCGGCATGACGGAAAGCGAGGTCTCGCTCGAGCTCGAATGGCAGATGCGCACGCGCGGCGCCGACGAGCTGGCCTTCGCGAACATCGTGGCAAGCGGCCCTAACAGCGCTAACCCACACGCCATTCCTGGCTCGCGGCAGCTGCAGCGCGGCGATTTCGTCGTCTTCGACTTCGGCGCGATGGTGGACGGCTACTGTTCCGACACCACGCGCACGGTGTGCATTGGCACGCCGGATGAAACGCAGCTGCGCGTCTACGACGCGGTGCGCCATGCCAACGAGACCGTGCAAGCCCACTTGAAGGCGGGCGTGACGGGCAAGGAGATGCACGAGCTGGCGGAAAGCGTGCTCGCCGAGGCGGGGTTCGCCGGCAAGATGGGGCATGGCCTGGGGCACGGCGTCGGGCTCGATATCCACGAGATGCCGCTTTTGAGTCCGCGCTATGACAGGCCGCTCGAGCCGGGCAACGTCGTTACCGTCGAGCCGGGCGTGTACCTGGCGGGCAGCTGCGGCGCGCGCCTGGAAGATTACGGTGTCGTCACCGAAGACGGTTATATGAATTTCTGCGGACTGACCCACGAACTTATGGTCGTAGAGTAGAATATATAAGGTTATATCGAGAGAAAGGCAGGTTAGCTGTGACAGTACAGCCCTCAAACTTCAAGAACGGCATGTGCATCAAGTACAACAACAAGCTGTGCACCATCGTCGAATTCCAGCATGTCAAACCCGGCAAGGGCGGCGCGTTCGTGCGCACCAAGCTCAAGGACATCAACACGGGTCGCGTCGTCGACTACACGTTCCGTCCTACCGAGAAGTTCGAGGACGTCCGTCTGGAGACCAAGGAGATGCAGTACTCCTGGAACGACGGCGAGACATATTACTTCATGGACCCGGAAACCTTCGAGCAGCCGGAAGTCGCCGCGTCTCTTCTGGGCGACAAGACGGTGTGGCTGAAGGAAGGCGACACCTGCCTGGCGCAGTATGCCGACGGCAAGCTCATCAGCGTCGATCCGCCCATGTTCGTCGAGCTGGAGGTTACGGAAACGGAGCCCGGCTTCAAGGGCAACACGGTGCAAAGCGGCACCAAGCCGGCCACGTGCGAGACGGGTGCGGAAATCAAGGTTCCGCTGTTCATCGAAATTGGTGACCACGTCAAGGTCGACACACGCGACGGCCGTTTCGTCGAGCGTCTCTAGCAAGCGCGGCTCGGCTCCGATAGAAAAGAGGCGTCTATGGGCGAGTACAAGTACAAACGCGTTTTGCTGAAGCTTTCCGGCGAGGCGCTTCAAGGCGAGCAGGGCTACGGCATCGACCCGAAGGTCATTTCCGAGATTGCCCTCCAAATCAAGGAAATCGTCGACGGCGGCATCGAGCTCGCCATCACGGTGGGCGGCGGCAACATTTTCCGCGGCCTGGCGGGCGCGGCAGAGGGCATGGAGCGCGCGCAGGCCGACTACATCGGCATGCTGGCCACGGTCATGAACGCGCTGGCCTTGCAAGAGGGGCTCGAGCGGCAGGGCGTTTTCACGCGTGTCCAGTCCGCCATCAACATGCAGGAAGTGGCAGAGCCCTACATTCGCCGTCGTGCGGTGCGTCACCTGGAAAAGGGACGTGTCGTCATTTTCGCCGGCGGCACGGGTAACCCGTACTTCACCACCGACACGACGGCCGCGCTGCGTGCCTGCGAAATCGGCGCCGAGGCGATTCTCAAGGCCACGCAGGTCGACGGCATCTACGATGCCGACCCGCGCACGAACCCGGACGCCAAGCGCTTCGAGACGATTTCCTACCTCGACGTCATCGCCAAGGAGCTCAACGTCATGGACTCCACGGCAACGACGCTGTGCAAGGACAATGGCATTCCCATCATCGTGTTCAACCTGCATAAAAACGGTAACATCGACCGCGTCTTGAAAGGCGAATCGGTCGGCACGGTAGTCAGTTAGCTAAGGAGATACGCACATGGCTGAAACCGATCAGGCAAAAGAGGGCATGGAGAAGACGCTCAAGGCGCTCGACCACGAGTTCTCCACGCTGCGCACGGGGCGTCCGTCCACGGCGATTCTCGAAGACATCAAGGTCGATTACTACGGTGTCCCGACGCCCATCACGCAGGTGGCCGCCATCAAGGTCCCCGAGGCGCATCTCATGACCATCGAGCCGTGGGACAAGGCGCTCGTGAACGCCATCGAGAAGGCGATCATCGCCAGCAACATCGGCATCACGCCCAACAACGACGGCTCGGGCATCCTGCGCCTCCCGTGCCCGGCACCCACCGAGGAGCGCCGCAAGGAAATCGTCAAGGAATGCCGTGCCGTGGCCGAGCGCGCTCGCGTTGCCGTGCGCAACGCCCGCCGCGATGCCAAGAGCAAGATGGAGCGCGCCCAGAAAGAGGGCGAGATCAGCGAAGACGACCTGCACCGCTTCGAGGACCAGCTTCAGAAGCTGACCGACGAGTACGTGGCGAAGGTCGACGCTCGCCTGAAGGAAAAAGAAGCCGAGGTCATGGAAATCTAGCTTGAGCGCCCGTCCGACAACAGTAGCGGAGATTTTCCCCGAGCCGCCCGAAGGTCTCGACCCTCAGCAGCTCGACCGTTCGCGCGTGCCCCGGCACGTCGCCGTCATCATGGACGGGAACGGCCGCTGGGCCAC
>CASDTD010000166.1 GCA_949283445.1 uncultured Coriobacteriia bacterium
ATCTTCATTAACCAGCTGCGCGAGAAGATCGGCGTCATGTTCGGCAGCCCCGAGACCACCACGGGCGGCCGCGCGCTCAAGTTCTTCTCCTCGGTACGTCTCGACATCCGCCGTATCGAGACGATCAAGGAAAAGGGCGAGGCCGTCGGCAACCGCGTACGCGTGAAAGTCGTGAAGAACAAATGCGCCGCGCCGTTCCGCCAAGCCGAGTTCGATCTCATGTACGGCACGGGCATCTCGCGCGAGGGCAATATCCTCGATATGGGTGTCGAGGAAGGCATCGTCACCAAATCGGGTGCCTGGTACACCTACGATGCAGAGCGTCTTGGCCAGGGCAGGGAAGCCGCCAAGGCCACGCTCGTGGAAAACCCCGCCTTGCGTCGTGAGATTGAGAACAAGGTGCGCGTCGCCATCGGCTTGCCCGCAGACGATGACTTCGACGACGACCTGGGTTATGTGCTCACCGAAGCAGGGGAAGAGGCGTTCACCGGCTCCGAGAACATGAGCGGCTCTGCTGCCACGAGCGCCTCGGCAGCCGAATAGCCATGGGGGAACTCTTCGACCTCGAGCGCGAACGCCGGCACGGGGAACTGATGGACAAAATCGGCTCCCTTGTCGGCGTGCGCGAGCGCACGGTGGCAGAGCTTCGCACACGTCTGCTTGCTTCGGACTACACGGACGAAGAAGTAGAGCGCGCGCTTGCCGCCGCCGTGCGCGTCGGGCTCGTCAGCGATGCTCGATTCGCGCGCGTCTATATTCGCGGCAAAGCATACGGTGGCTGGGGCAAGGCAAAAATCATCGCGAAGCTCAGGTCCTATGGCGTGTCCGACGATGTCATAGCGTCTGTCTCCGATGAGTTTCCCACGGGCGAAGACGAACTCGAACGTGCTTACCGCGAACTCGAACGTAAGCCAACACGTTCTTCCAATCCGTATGCCGCGCTCATGCGCAGGCTTGTGGGCAAGGGCTATGCGTACGACGTCGCGCGCCAGGCGGTCGAGCGCTATCTCGGGTGCTGAACATGCTGGCGTGCCGGTTGCCTTACATTCAGCACAATATATTCTGACCTGCGTCTTTCTTTGACGCAAAATGTGCTAGCATAGTGTCAGGCATTCATATGACTCTCGCTAGATGCGGGTTACGATAAAAGTACGAATTGACTTCATACTTGGTGTTTTCCCAAATTGAATATATGTCAGAGTTTTACGTTTGCCGGATGCGCGCGTTTCCGGCTTTTTCTTTGCCCGAGACGTTCGCATCTTCACCTTTGCACTGATTGATGAGAACGGAAGGTACAAGGCATATGGATATCGCAATCTACATCGTTGTTGCGATCGTCTGCCTCGTCATCGGCTTTATTGTCAGCAGGGTTATCACGAGCAGGAGCGCGCACGATGCCCTCAACGAAGCCGAAAGCAAACTCGCCGACGCTCAGCGCGCCGCTGAGACCATCAAGCGCGAGGCAACGCTCGAGGCCAAAGACGAGGCAATCAAGATCAAGCAGCAGGCAGAAGACGAGGCGCGCCAGCAGTCGCGCGACCTACAGCAGCGCGAAGACCGCCTGCAGCAGCGCGAAGACTCCATCGACCGCCGCATCGAGAGCCTCGACAAGCGCGAGCATCAGATTTCCTCGATGCAAGGCCAGGTGGAAAAGCTCAACCGCGAGCTCAACGAGAAGCTCGACCAGGCGGACAAGACGCTGCACAAAATCGCCGCGCTGTCGAAAGAGGAAGCGCGTGAACGTGTCTTGACCGACGTGCGCGAAGAGTGCACGGCCGAGGCGGCCTCCATCATCCGCGACATCGAGTCGCGCACGAAAGCGGAAGCCGACCGTAAGTCGCGCGAGATTCTGTCCGTCGCCATCCAGCGTATGGCCGCCGACCACACGGCAGAGCGCACGGTCACCACGGTTTCCATTCCCTCCGATGACATCAAGGGCCGCATCATCGGCCGTGAGGGCCGCAATATTCGTGCACTGGAGGCTGCGACGGGTATCGAGATCATTGTCGATGACACGCCCGAAGCGATTATTCTGAGCGGTTTCGATCCCGTGCGTCGTGAGATAGCCCGTCTGGCGCTGCACCAGCTGGTGACCGACGGCCGTATC
>CASDTD010000167.1 GCA_949283445.1 uncultured Coriobacteriia bacterium
TTCGCCTCGGTGTCGTGCATGAGTACGCAGCAGGAGTTCTTGCCGTCAGATTCCTTTTTGATAGTGGAGACGATTGTGCTGGCAGGAACCCCGTTGCCTTCTGCGTCGCCGCTGCTCACGTTCCAGTCGAAGTAATGCCAATTGCGGTCGGCGGCTTCCTCGAACAGCCCCTCGCGGATTGATCCGTTGTAGCCGTTGACGCTGCCGCCGGGGAAGCGGAACAGCGTCGGTTTGAATCCGAGGTAGCCCTCGACGTCGTCGGCGAGCTTGTCCAGGCCGTTGTAATAAGCACTCACGCTGGCATAGTCTTCATCGTATTCGTGCGAATAGGAATGCAGGGCGACCTGGTGTCCAGCGTCCCAGATGTCCTTCACGTATTCGAGGTGCCCGCGCGTGCCGATGACGAACCACGTGGCATGCACACCGTACTCGTCCAAGATTTTCAGAATTTCGGGCGTTTCAGTCGAGGGGCCGTCGTCGAAGGTCAGGTAGCAGACTTTGCGTCCGGGCTTTTTGGTGTTGTTGCTCGTGCTCGTGGCCATGCGCTCCTCAGCGCTGCGCAAGGGGGAGAGCTCGCTGTCTGCGCCCGTCGTTTGCGGTTCAGCTTGCTGTTGCTGTTGAGCCTGCTGCTCTGCTTGCTGCTGGGCCTGTTCGGCGGCCTGTTGCTCTGCCTGTTGCTGCGCCTTCTCTTCCTGCGCTTTCGCGTTGCAAGAGATGGCGAACGCGGCGACGATGACCGCGATGATGAGAAGTGCCAGGATGATGGGCCATTTGCGACGCTTTCGTGGTGCGTAGATCATCTGCTGGTGACGGTAGTTGCCTGCGGCACGGCTCGAGCTGCGTCGCGCGCTGTTGACCCGCTGCGTCGTGCGGGGGTCGTAAGGACGCGAGGGAAGGTGATGCTCATGGGCATGCTGACGCTGCTGATAGGAGCGCGTCGCGCCCTGTTGCCCGCGCGGCCTGGTCGGCTGGTTTCGTCGGTCATTGCTGTTCGGCATGTGTGTACCGGCTTTTCTCTATGGTCATTGATTATACGGTCGAAAGGATACCATCTTGGGTGCTACGGGCGCGCGGGGCAGTTCACATTGAACAGAAGGTTCACAATTGTCTAGAAACTGCCGAGAGGGGCGGGGCACGTGGCCCGGATTGCCTGCTGGGGCAGAAAAGTTGCGCAAATCATTCGATATGGCGGCGATATAGGACAAGACTGCACGCTGGGGCAGGAATGCTGTGCCCCGGCAGGGGATGTGGGCCACAGCGCCGCACTTCATCACGGTGCCGTGTGCTCGTGAATGTGAAAGCGAGAAGGCGAGGCGGGTTACGTGCACGAAAACCCAGTTCTTCTCTTGCTATCCTGCAAATACACTGCTATCCTTTATCGGTCTGTGTTTTTGGCCTTGGTTGGAAACCAAGGCACGGTAAAGGAGTTATCCATGAAACCCGATATCCATCCCGAGTACGTGGAGTGCACGGTGCGCTGCTCTTGCGGCAACACCTTCAAGACCCGCTCCACCAAGTCTGAGATCGTCGTTGATCTCTGCAACGAGTGCCACCCGTTCTACACGGGCCAGCAGAAGTTCGTCGATACCGGTGGACGCGTCCAGCGCTTCGCCGACAAGTTCGGTGGCGCCGCCGCCAAGGTCGCCGAGCGCGAGGCCGCCAAGAAGGCCGAGCGTGCCGCCAAGGCCGAGGCTGCTGCCAAGGAAGCTGCCGAGAAGCGCGCTGCCAAGGCCGCTGCCAAGGAAGAGCGTGCCAAGAAGTATGCCGAGAAGGCTGCCGCTGAAGCCGCCAAGGCCGAGGCTGAAGCTGCTAAGGCCGAGACCGAGGCTGCCGAAGAGATCGCCGAGGAAGCTGTCGAGGCTGCTGCCGAAGAGCAGGCTGCTGAATAAGACGCTTGATAACAATTCGGTATGTTTGGGCGCCGTCTCGACAAGGGGCGGCGTCTTTTCTTTATGATGACTCTTCAGACATCACCGACGAGAAGGAGATGCTCCATGCACGTTGAGCTTCT
This sequence comes from uncultured Coriobacteriia bacterium, assembly GCA_949283445.1. The sequence goes on from CASDTD010000167.1 coordinate 2,012, forward strand.
GTACCATACGCCCGATCCCGAGCGTGCCGTCGCCACGGCCGCGCGCCTGTGCTATGCGCCTGTCGGCGCCGCCGAGCTCATGGAGACGCTTTCTCAAGACAAGATCGAGCACGTGCTCGACACGGTCATCTCCAGCGGGCATCTTTCCACGCTTGAGCATGCGAGCTACACCTTCGCCATTGACGGCGTTTCGCGCGCCATGACGCACCAGCTCGTGCGTCACAGGCTCGCTTCTTACAACCAGCAATCGCAGCGCTACGTCACCTTCGATGCCGAGCCTTCGTTCGTCTGCCCGCAAAGCGTCGCCGATGCTGGCGCTAGCGAGCTGTTCGATGAAGCGGTCGACGCGGCGTTTGCGTCTTATCGCAAGCTCGTCGAGGCGGGCGTGCCTGCAGAGGACGCGCGCTATCTGCTGCCGAACGCCTGTGAGAGCAAGATCGTCGTGACGATGAACATCCGCGAGCTGCTGCACTTCTTCTCCTTGCGTTGCTGCAACCGCGCGCAGTGGGAGATTCGCGCCGTGGCTTGCGAGATGCTGCGCCTTGCCCGTCCCACTGCACCGCATATCTTCAAGACCGCCGGCCCGGGCTGCGTGCGCGGCGCGTGCCCCGAAGGGAAGATGACCTGCGGAAACCCCTGGAAGAGAGCCGGGGAATAGGCGTGGGCGAATTCAAGAAAGCCGTATCTGCCGACGGGGACGCGCTTTGCCGCACCCACATTGGCGGACAGGCGCTCATAGAAGGCGTCATGATGCGCGGCAAGTACAACTGGGCCGTCGCCATACGCCAGCCAGATGGCTCCATCTACACCGAGGAACACGACTTGGCATCTGGCCGCAAGAAGAACTCGTGGATGTATCTGCCTGTCATCCGCGGCTGCACGATGTTCGTCGAATCGCTTGCGCTGGGGTACAAGGCGCTCAACATCTCGGCCGACCACGCCTACGACTGGGACGAGGAAGAAAGCCCCGCCCGCGAGCAGGCTGAAGGTCAGCTGCCCGATGCGCAAGAAGCGCACGGTGAAACGGGCAGTGTCTCGAAACAGGACGCCCCTGTGGCTCCCAAGAAAGACGAAGGCGAATCCAAAGGCATGGGCGCGCTCATGACCGTGTCCATGATCATCGGCCTTTTGCTGGGCATTGCCATTTTCGTGGTGGTGCCGGCCGCCCTGAGCAATCTCATCTTGGGATCTGGTCAGATGAACACGGCGGGCTGGAACGTGCTCGATGGCGTCATCCGCGTGGCTATCTTCATCGCCTACATCTGGCTTATCAGCAAGATGAAGGACATTCGCCGTCTGTTTTCCTATCACGGCGCCGAACATAAG
>CASDTD010000168.1 GCA_949283445.1 uncultured Coriobacteriia bacterium
TGACAAAGGGTCACTTCTAATGTCACGTAATCGCCAGCAGAGCGTGTGACATTTGATGTGACCCTTTGTCATACCCGCACCGCAGCGTACGCCTCCACGAGACGCTCGAAGCTCCAGCTGGCGTTAGCGGCGCTCGTCGAAGGCAGCCGGTGCGCAGGGATGCCCGTCACGGGAAGCTGATAGTGCTCGTAGAGCTGCGTGGCTTTGACACCAGTCGTGAACACGGCGTGTATGGGCGCGACGGAGAGAATGCGCGACAGGTCGTTGGGTACGACATCTTTGATGCTCGCATCCGATGCACCTTCGATCGTGCAGCTGGCGATGGTGTCCCACATGGCAATGCGACGTCGCAGCAGAAACGCCGTGCGCTCCTCGACCGTAACCGGCACCGCGTCCTCCCCCAGTACCGCAGCCAGCACCCGCCACATGCGGTTTTGCGGATGCCCGTAGAAGAAGCCGACCTCGCGCGACTTCGGCGAGGGAAAGGTCCCCAAGATGAGCACGCACGAATGCGCATCGAAGACAGGCGCGATGCCATGCTGCAAGCGCTGCGAATTCCGCACGATACCCTCCTATAACCGCCGCTCGTTCCAAATGCATTATGCACGTTTTCGGTACAAGATTACGCGGGTATAATCGCGCTTGTATGGAAGCGAAACAGTGCGATACATGGCATGAGAGCAGCGCTTGTCAGGGGCCGGATGCCTTGACGCGCCGGCATATCTACCAGACGGACATTGGGCCGGTCTGCATGTCGGAAGCAGAGCATGCGGCATACATCGAGGCAAAAGCGGAAAAGGAGCACGATGACGATGAAGATTGACAAGACGGTATTCGAGGCAACTGGCAGCGTCATCGAAGGCGACGTGACCATCGGCGCCAACTGCGGCGTCTGGTACAACGCCGTCATACGTGGCGACGAAGATGGCATCGAAATCGGCGCGAACACCAATATCCAGGACAACGCCACCGTCCATGTGGACCCGGGCTTTCCCGTGCACATTGGCAACGGCGTGACCGTGGGCCATAACGCCATCGTGCACGGCTGCACCATCGGCGACAACACGATCATCGGTATGGGCGCCATCGTCTTGAACGGCGCGAAAATCGGCAGCAACTGCATCATCGGCGCCGGCGCGCTGGTCACCGAAGGCAAAGAGGTGCCCGATGGCACGGTCTGGTTCGGCAGCCCCGCCAAGCAGGCACGCGAGATGACCGCAGAGGACATCGCCGCCAACAAGCACAACGCGAAAATCTACGTCGATCTTGCCCGCGACGCACGTACCGTCGACCTCATCGAAGCAGTCAACCCCGACGGAGAGTAGAGAGCAGCTTATGGGGGCGCGGCTCAGCGAGCCATGCCCCCACTAACGCGCGTTCATGCGCGCACGAAGCGCTGGTTCTTGCTTCGCGGTTTTTCAGGCATCGTCATGAGCAGGCTTCCGTTTTCTAGGAGCGGCTCAACGTACCTACTCATGGCATACGCCGACCCGATTCCCATGAATCGCGCGATCTCTTGCCGCGAGCGCGGCGTCTCGCAGTATTCGAGCAACATCTGCGGACTCTTCTTCGTCGAGCGGTTTTCGCCTTCCGCTTTGCCTACGGCATAATCCGTCGTTCTGCGCCGCAAAACGACCTTGAACGAATCGCCACTCGAATAGAATTCCGGTTCAGGCAAACAGGCTTGTCTCATACAATGCTTGATGGTGGGGATGCCCGAATAGCGATTCTCGGTCAGCCCCAGTGTCTCCATAGCCGTGGCAATCATCGGATTGCGCGTATCCGGTTGCGTTTCTCCAAGCTGTTCGACACGTAGTCGTCCGTAAAGACCTCCCGGATTTCGGATTTCCAACCGGTCGGAAAAGAGCTCGATACTGACAGGCATACCCTCGGTGTAGACGCTGTAGTCCCTGTGAATCAAGGCGTTCAGAATGACCTCGCGCACCGCCTCAACGGGCAGGTCGAACTCATCGACCCTGCTTCCTGTTTGCGGATCGATGCTTGTCGCCATGCGAAGATTGCCCTTTACAAAGGCAAGCGCTCTCTCGAGCATATCGGGGATAGTTCCCTCGATGCGCTTGTTATCCGCAAAGCGTTCTCCCCGTGGACCGGGTTCGCCCAACTCGGTGCCGTAGATGCACACGGCAACGACGCACAGCTGAGGAGCGAACGCCTGAGGGTACACCCCGAAGAGCCATTCGCCACCTAACGTTACCTCTCCGTCCTTCATAATTCCCGCAAGGCTGAGAATTCGCTCATCGTCGAGCTGGGAGAGATGCGGCTTTCCCGTTTTGAGTTTCAAGAGGTATTCAGAGACTCTTGGCGCATCTAAAGAATCAACGGTACAGCCATGCAGTGGGCGCACATCATCGTGCACGCTTTTCCTGAAAGCCTCGTAACTGTAGACTTCATATTCCGTCATTGGCTCGTCGCTTTCCCCGACACGACGATACGACCCATGGACCCTGCCCTTTCCTTTGTAGAAGCACGGTCGTTCGGCCAAGTCGACCGGCGGGATTTCAGCAGAGACAATCGTCTTCCCATCCAACTCCGCCACAGTGAAGAGAGGGCGCACGACGGGCTGCATCTGCAGACATTGTTCGGTGACGCACTTTTGAAGACTTTGGGCGTCGTACACTCCGACGGTTTCGAACTCCGCTGTCTCATCAAGTCCAAATAGAATTGTGCCGCCTTCGTCTTGATTCGAGAAAGAAGAGAGCGTGTCATAAAGACGTTTGGGGCAGCCCTCGTGCGCAGACTTTACCTCGACGGCCTGCGCTTCCGCCTGCCAACCCTGCACCGTTCTCGCCAAGTCAATGAGTTCTTCCGTGAGCATGGCACTCTCTCCGAATTTCCTTTTAATTTTCGCAAAATTATTATCTAATAATAATCGAATGATTTAATTTTTTATCAAAATTTCTATATTTTTTAGATTTTTGAAATTATTTTTAAATTATTTAGAGAAATATCTTGGCTTTCAATAAACATAAAAAAATCCCGCTTCCTCCAGACGAGGAAGCGGGATTTCCGTTGAGCACGGGCTATTTTGCGGAAGCCCTATTCCGAATACGTCAGTGACTCGCCCTTGCGTGTGCCCTTGACCACGTACTCGGTCCAGTACGCGATGCTTTCCGCGTGATCGGCGATGCGCTCGAAGTACTTGGCGATCATGAGCAAGTCGACGCCGTCTTTTGCATCGACGCGCTTGTCGAACATCGCCTGGATGATGGTATCGCGCACGGTATCGAGATGCCCATCGATTTCGTCATCCATGGCTGCCGCGCGCATGGCTTCGTCGACATCGCGCTTCTCGTACGAGTTCATGGCCGCCGACACCATATCCGTGACAAGACCGGCCATCGTGGTCAGCTCGTCTTTCTGGATGTCGAACGTGCGCCCCTGCAGCTCCCCGACCAGACGGCAGATATCAAGCGACATGTCCCCGATGCGCCTGAAATCCGTAACCACCTTGAGCGCGCCCGACACCTCGCGCAAATCCTTCGCGACGGGCTGCTGCAACAACAGCAGGCGCAGCGCGAGCGTCTCGATTTCGCGTTCGTTGGCGGCGATGTCCGACGCCACGGACTCCACCGCCTCGATGTCTGCGACCTCGCCGGTTTCTGCGGCAGTGCGCGCCTTGGCGAACGTATTCACGACAAGCGCCGCCATCTCGGTGATTTCCCCGTCCAGCTGCTCGAGCTGGGCGACGTATGCGTTACGCAGATTCATTTCCTAGCCGAACCTTCCTGTTAGATAGTCTTGCGTGCGCTGGTCTTGCGGATGCGAGAAGATCTGCTCGGTAGCGCCCCATTCGATGACCTCGCCGAGCAGGAAGTACGCCGTGCGGTCCGACACGCGCGCCGCCTGCTCGATGTTGTGCGTGACGATGATGACGCTGATGCCCTGCGCGGCAATCGAGCCAATCGTCTCCTCGATGGCGAAGGTCGCAATGGGATCAAGCGCGGAGCACGGCTCGTCCATGAGCACGATTTCGGGCCCCATGGCAAGCGTGCGCGCGATGCACAGACGCTGCTGCTGACCGCCCGACAGCGCATAGGCGCTCTTGTCGAGCTTGTCCTTCACCTCGTCCCACAGTGCCGCCTGGCGCAGCGAGCTTTCCACAATCTCGTCGAGCTTCTTCTTGTCCTTCAGGCCATGTTGGCGCAAGGCAAACGTGATGTTGTCGTAAATCGACTTTCTGAACGGGTTCGGAATCTGGAACACCATGCCGATTTCCTGGCGCAGCTTGTAGATGTTCTCTTCCTTGGTGTTGATGTTGCGTCCCTCGTACCAGATTTCACCGTCGATGTGGCAATGAGGTATCTCGCGGTTCATCAGGTTCAAGCTGCGCAGGAACGTCGATTTGCCGCAACCCGACGGGCCGATGAGCGAAGTCACTTCCCCACGTCCGAACTTCAAGTTGACGCCCGAAAGCGCGACATGCGTCTCGTCGTAGCGCACACCCACGTCCTTGGTGGAGAGGATGACGTTTTCGACATCCGCGCCCTGCAGGGCAGTCGTCTGGCTGCCGGCGGCCAGCTCGGTTTCCAAAGCAAGCGTAGTCGTCATTCTGCCACCAGCTTTCTGCCCAGGCGCTTGCCGACGAAGCGGGCAAGCAGGTTGAAGATGAGCACGCAGATCATGAGCACTGCCGCCGTGCCGTTGGACACCGCGTCAAGGTCGGGCACGACGCCTTCGGAGTTAATCTTCCAGATGTGAACGGCCAGCGTCTCGGCCGGGCGCCAGATGTTCCACGGGCAGCTCGGGGAAGACAGGTCGAAGTTCGTGAAGTCGAGCGACGGCGCGGACTGACCCGCCGTGTAGATGAGCGCAGCAGCCTCGCCGAACACACGGCCCGCCGACAGGATGACGCCCGTAATGATGGCGGGCATAGCCGTCGGCAAGATGATGTGCACCGTCGTCTCCCAACGCGTGAGGCCCAGCGCCAGACCGGCGTCGCGCTGCGTGGTGGGCACGGATTCCAGCGCCTGCTGGATGGTGCGCACGAGCAGCGGGATGTTGAAGATCGTCAGCGCTAAAGCGCCGGAGATAATCGAGAAGCCCCAGTCGAAGTAGATGACGAACAGCAAGAAGCCGAACAGGCCCACGACGATGGACGGCAGCGAGGACAGCACCTCGATGGTCGTCTTGATGCCGTACGTGATCTTGTTCGCCGGCGCGTACTCCACGAGGAAGATCGCCGCGCCCAGCGAAAGGGGCAGCGAGATGATAAGCGTCAGGACCAGCAGGTAGAAGGAGTTGAAGAGCTCCGGCCCGATACCGCCGCCCTCGCGGAACTGCTCGGGGTCGCCGGTAAGGAAGTTGATGTCGAACGCCTTGCCCGCACCCCGCACGATGATGTAGGCGATGAGCGCAACCAGCAGCACGCCGATAATCGCGACGATGGCGCCCAGGATCGCTGTGGCGATCTTGTCTTGGCGCTGCGCACGACGCACCTGCTCTTTGATCGAGTTAGCCATGCTTTGCCTCCGATCGCCTGCCGATGATGTGGACGATGACGATGAAGACGAGCGACATGATCAGCAGGATGAGCGCCAGCGACCACAGCACGTCGGAGTACACCGTGCCCATCGTCTCGTTGCCCATGCTCATGGTGAGCACGCTGGTGAGCGTCGCCGCCGGCGTGACGAGCGAATCGGGAATCGCCGCCGCGTTGCCGACGACCATCTGCACAGCCAGCGCTTCGCCAAAGGCACGCGCCATGCCGAGGATGATCGCGGTGAGGATGCCGGGCGTGGCCGCGCGCAGCACGATGTGCCACGTGTTCTGCCAGCGTGTGCCGCCCAAGGCAGCCGACGACTGACGGTAGGCGTTCGGCACGGCGTCGAGCGCGTCCATAACCAGCGAGGTCACGGTCGGCAACACCATGACGGCAAGCACCAGCGAGCCGGCCAGGATGCCGTAGCCCGTGGAGCCCTCGGCCCAGCTGCGCACCCACGGCACCACGATGGTCAGGCCGACAAGGCCGTAGACAACCGACGGGATGCCGACGAGCAACTCGAGTGCCGGGCGGAAGATGCGCTGTCCGAACGAGGGGTTCACCTCGACGGCGAAAATCGCCGAGCCGATGGCGAACGGGATGACGATGACGCAGGACAGCAAGGTCACCGCGAACGAGCCGATGATCATCGGCAGCGCGCCCGCGGTGGGCATGCCGGCGTCGTTCATCTGATGCGGGTTCCAGGTGGTACCCGTCAGAAAGTCGATGGGATTGATGCCGTCCACCGTGAACGTGGCCAGGCCGCGCTGGGCGACCATGACGATCAGGGAAACGACGACCAGGATGACCAGCAAGACGCACAGCCCCGTGATGCTTTTGCCCACGCGTTCGAGCTGATGCTTTGCCAGCTTGGTCATCTTGTTTTCAGACCCGCCACGCGCAGGCGGGGCGCCACTGGGGCGCCCCTCGAGCGTGCCCGGTGCAGATTGCGTGGTCACCGAGCTGGAAATGTCAGACATAGACGTTTCTTTTCAAGCCTCTTGCCCGCGCGAGCTTTACAGCTGCGTGACGTTGCCCTCGGCGTCCTTGGACACCTTCATGTCGTGGATGGAGATGTAGCCCTGCTCGGCGACGAGCGTGCTCTGGACATCCTCGCTCATGATGTAGTCGATGAAAGCCTGCGTGGCGGCATCGGGGGAAGCAGCGGTGTACATATGCTCGTAGGACCAGATCTTCCAGTCGTTGGTGGCGACATTCTGAGCCGTGGGCTCAACGCCGTCGACGTTCAGAGCCTTGATGTCATCGGTGTAGTAGGAGAAGGCGAGGTAGGAAATGGCACCCGGGGTCTCGGCAACCATCTTCTGGACCGTGCCCGAGGAATCCTGCTCCTGCGGCTTGAAGGAATCGGGGACCTTGGTGTCGCCCAGGACAGCGGCCTCGAAGGTCGCACGCGTGCCGGAGCCGGAAGCGCGGTTGATGACCGTGATCTTCTCATCGGCACCGCCAACCTCTTTCCAGTTGGTGATCTTGCCGGTGAAGATGCCCTTGAGCTGGTCCATGGTCAGGTTGTCGACAGTGACATCGGAGTTGACGACCGGGCCCATGCCGACGACGCAGACCTGGTTGTCCTTGAGGTTAGCAGCCTGGCTCGGGTCGTCGAGCTTCTCCTCGGCGAACACGTCGGAGTTGCCGATCTGGACGGAGCCTTCCGCGATCTGCGTGATGCCCTGGCCAGAGCCGCCACCCTGGACGGTGATCTGGACGTCGGGGTTCTCGCCCTGGAACTGCTCGGCAGCAGCCTCGGCCAACGGCTGCAGCGCCGTGGAGCCGACAGCCGTAACCGAACCGCTCACCTGGTCGGCAGCCTGGTCGCCGCCGTTGGAGCCGCCACCGCAGCCCACCAGACCCAGGCTAGCGACCATGCACGCCGTGATGGCGCCAGCGACGACGGTTTTGGTCAGACGACCGAAACGCTTGCTTTTCACTTGCATTGACTTTCCTCCTTGAGAGACTTTCTCTTGCATTCCTTGCATTTATCTTCAGGCCAGAAGCGCACGAGCGCGCCTAACCGAAATGCCCCGTTATGTAGTCTTGGGTGCGTTTATCCTCCGGATTGGAGAAAATCTTGTCCGTCGGCCCCCATTCCACCAGCCCGGCAGGGTGCTCCATGGACTCGCGCAGCATGAACGCCGTCGTGTCGGACACGCGCGTGGCCTGCTGCATGTTGTGCGTGACGATGATGATGGTCATGTCCTTCTTGAGCGCATGAATCGTTTCCTCGATCTGGCCCGTGGAGATGGGGTCGAGCGCCGAACACGGCTCGTCCATGAGCAGGACCTCCGGGTTCGTGGCCAGAGCGCGCGCGATGCACAGGCGCTGCTGCTGGCCGCCGGACAGGCCGAACGCGCTTTTCTTGAGCTCGTCTTTGACCTCGTCCCAGAGTGCTGCCGCGCGCAGGCTTTTCTCGACGATCCCGTCGAGCTCCTCGCGCTTTTTCGTGCCGCGCAG
>CASDTD010000169.1 GCA_949283445.1 uncultured Coriobacteriia bacterium
GGTCGACAAGATGTTTGCTCAGGGGCTTGTCAACGAGGTGAAGGGGCTGCTGGAGCAGGGGTTCAGGTCGGGACTCACGGCTCCGCAGGCCATTGGCTACAAGGAAATCGTCGCGGCGCTCGAGGGGGACATCTCGCTCGACCAAGCCGCTGAGCAGATCAAACAGGCGACTCGAAGGTATGCCAAGCGTCAGTTTACCTGGCTGAAATCTGATGCTGCTATCCAGTGGATAGACGCGAGCGCCGGTATAACGGACGAGGTCGTTCGTTCGAGCCTTGCGCTTATCGGTGCCCGCGCCTGAAGAGCTGACGAACGAAAGGCATACAGACGCATGAATATAGATTTCGCGAAGTACAACGGATGCGGGAATGACTTCATCATGGTCGATGACAGGGACGGCTTAATCGACCTTTCGCCTAAGCAGGTCACGGCACTGTGCGACCGCCACTTCGGCATCGGCGCCGATGGCATTATCGTGGTCAAGCCAAGCGCGCGTCCCAAGTGCGCCGCATACATGGATTACTATAACTCCGATGGCACGAAAGCGCAGATGTGCGGCAACGGCGTACGTTGTTTCGCGAAATTCGTCGTCGATGCCGGCCTTGCGCCCGAGGGGCTGGTCGTGTGGGACGACGAGCACAAGGGTGGTACGTTGGTAGCGGACACGCTGGCAGGGCCGCGCCCCCTGCGCTTTTCATGTGGCCCCGACGGTTTGGTGAACGCTGTGCGCGTCGATATGGGCGAGCCGGTATTCGCGCCCGAGCTCGTCCCTGTGAAGCTTGCAGCGAACAGCGCCTGCGGTGCGGTGGTCGACGTCCCGGTCTCGGCTGGTTCGTACACGCTTTCCTTTACCTGCGTTTCCATGGGCAATCCCCATGCCGTGGCCTTCGTCGACGATGCCCAGCAGTGTGCCGTCACGGAAATCGGCCCGCTGTTCGAGGTGGCGGATGTGTTTCCCGAAAAGGCGAACATCGAGTTCGCGACCGTTCATGATGACGCGATTGACATGCGCGTGTGGGAACGTGGCTGCGGGGAGACGATGGCTTGCGGCACGGGCTCGTGCGCGACGCTCGTGGCTGCGGTTCTCACCGGGCGTTCGGGGCGTCGTGCGAGCGTGCGCCTTCTGGGTGGTGACTTGGACGTCGAGTGGTCTGAGCAAGATAATCACGTGTACATGACCGGTCCTGCTTCAAAAAGTTTCTACGGGACATTCGAAAGCGGCGACTTCAAGTAGCGGACACTCAAGCATGGCCACGTTGTAGTAGACTTGGCGGTGCGCAGAAGACAAGTTCGCTCGAGAGGAAGCCGCGTGCCAAAAGAGAAGTTCGGAGTCATCACCGAAGAAGTTCCCGAAAGAGCCGTGCTGGTGGGAATCGATCGCGGAGATGCCTCATGGCCTCTCGAAGAGTCTCTCGACGAGCTCGAACGCTTGACGAACACCGCCGGTGCCGAAGTGGTTTGCCGGATGTCCCAACGGCTCGACACGCCCAACCCCCGCACGTTCATCGGTCAGGGCAAAGCAGAAGAGCTTGTCGAAACGGTTAAGCGGCTCGATGCCGATCTTGTCATCCTCGATGACGAGCTGACGCCATCGCAGCAGAGCAATCTGGAAAAACTCGTGGGAAAGCCCGTCAAGGTCATCGACCGCACGGCGCTCATTCTGGATATCTTCGCTTTGCATGCAACGAGCAAAGAGGGACGCTTGCAAGTGAAGCTTGCTCAGAACCAGTACCTGTACCCGCGTCTGCGCGGCATGTGGAGCCACCTGGCGGCGCACCGCATGGGTGGCGGCGTGGGCTCGCGGTTCGGCGAAGGCGAATCTCAGCTCGAAGTCGACCGCCGGTTGGTGCGCAAGCGCATCACGCATATCCGACAGGAGCTTAAAGACCTCGCCTCGAGCCGCGCGATCCAGCGAAAGCACCGCAACGCTTCCGGCGTGTTCAGAATCACGCTGGCTGGGTATACGAACGCGGGTAAGTCAAGCCTGATGAACCAGCTTACCGGCGAGCAACTGCTTGCCTATGACAAGCTGTTCGCGACGCTCGATTCCACGACGCGGCAGCTCGTGCTTCCCAGCGGCTTCAAGGCCACACTCACCGACACGGTCGGGTTCATCCAGAAGCTTCCGCATACGCTCGTGGAGGCGTTTCACTCAACGCTCGACGAGGTGCGCGAGGCGCATCTTATTCTGCTCGTCGTCGATGCTGCGAGTTCTCAGCGTGACGCGCAGCTCAAAGCCGTGAAAGAGGTGCTGGGGCAAATCGGCGCGGCGCATATTCCGACGCTGACGGTCTATAACAAGATCGACCTGTTGAAAGAATCTTCCGATGGCCAGTCACGCGAGGCCGAACTAGCGCATTTGAAAGAGCTGAACGAACACGCCGCGTTCGTGTCCGCAAGAACAGGAGAGGGGCTCGATGCGCTTCTGGAGTCTATCGAGCAGCAGGTTCTTGCCGCAAACCCCTTGCTCGACGTCTTGATTCCTTATGCTCAGGGAAAGCTCGTCGACCGCGCGCACGAAGCATGTTTGGTCATTCAGGAGCAGTACGAAGAAGCCGGAACGCATCTGCTGGTACGCGTTCCGGAACAGCTCGTGCCGTTTTTCAAGCGATACGAAATCGAAGCGTGAATAGCGAAAAGGGGAGTGGCATGGCTGCGCACGTTCTTATAGCGTGCGGAACAGACCAGTCACAATGCCCGCGATGTGCGCGTCAGTGGTGAAGATGGGCTCCATCGCCGGGTTTTGCGGCTGCAGCCTGATGCAGTCCTTTTCCCGATAGAACGTCTTCACGGTTGCCTCGCCGTCGATTATGGCGACGACGATATCCCCATTGTCGGCGCTGTGCTGCTCTTTCACGAGAAGCACGTCGCCATCGAGGATACCCGCGTTGATCATGGACTCGCCTTGCACGGTGAGAAGGAACGTGCCTTGGTCTCCGAACAGCGCTGTGGGAAGCGGCACTTCTTCTTCGATGTTCTGCTCCGCCAAAATGGGAGTGCCTGCTGCCACTTTGCCCACAAGCGGCAACGTGACAAGCGAACGGTCGGGCTTTGCGGAAGGGGCGCTGGCGTTTTGCTGCTTTGCAGCCGTCTTTCCCGTTTTTTGCGTGACGACCATGGAGCGTGATTTCGCGCCATCGCGCTTTATGTAGCCCTTTTCCTCGAGGGCATTGAGGTGGGCATGGACAGTGGAAGGGGAGGACAACCCGATGGCCTGCCCGATTTCGCGCACCGAGGGAGGGTAGTGCTTTTCCCTGATGCACGTCTGTATGTAATCGAGAATCTGTTTCTGACGTTTCGTCAGGTCCTGTTTAGCCATGAGGGCACCTTCCTCGTCCGTTTCACGCAACGAGTGTATCCCATACGAGAACATAAATCAAACATTTGTTCGTTTTTCTCTTGAAACGTACAAATGTTCGTGTAATACTATGACCAGAACAAGTGTTCGGTCATGTGAATGACATTTTATGTCACAGGCGTTCCGTATAACGGGGATGGCAAAAAACGAAGCGAAAGGAACTGATCATGGCTGTCGATTATCTCATCAATGGAACCACCGCGTTGAAACCCGTTGCACATGAGAAGGCGGCTCACATCTCGCTCGTTCCCATGTCGTTCTGCGCGCCCCGCACGCGGCTTGCTTCCGTTGTTTCGCGTGTTGAGGTTCGCCCGCATGAGCGTACGGAAGTCGACGCGGTGTTGGATGATTTCCACGGCACATCGTTCGCGAAAACGGCAAAAGACCGGCTGTTCTGCATCACGTTTGGCACGGTTGCCTGCGCGGTTTTGTTCGGTTTCACGCTGTTATCTCTTGTGTAGAGCGCGCTCTGCCGTACCGCAGAGCTCTCGTTTCTCCATTGTTGACGGTGTCTGATACACTAGATGTAGTTGCACTTCATCTAGTAGGAGGACATATCGTGCTTTGCCCTAACTGCGGCTGCAATGAATCGAAAGTTATAGACTCGCGCGCATTTCAAGATGGGGCGAGCATCAAGCGCAGAAGAGAATGTCTTGAATGTGGTACGCGTTTCACTACCTTCGAGCGGCGCGAAGAAGAGCCGATTATGGTCTCCAAGAAAGACGGGCATGTCGAACCGTTCGACCGTTCGAAACTTCTCAAGAGCCTTCTCACGGCTACGGCAAAACGCGACATACCATTGCATGCGCTGGACGCGCTCGTTGATGGTGTCGAAGGCGATATTAGATACAAGTACAAGGGGCCTATACCTTCGTCGGCTCTGGGTGATCAGGTACTGCTACGGCTGAGAGACCTCGATAAAGTTGCCTATGTCAGGTTCGCTTCCGTGTACAAGGATTTTAAAGATGTCGAAGAGTTCTACGAAGAACTTAGCAGGCTTTCCCATGCGGATACGCAACTCGACGAAGAATAAGAGAGGAACCAAGAATGCCGAAAGATATAACGCTCAAGATCAAGAAGCTCGATCCCGGTCTGCCCACGCCGCGTTACGCGAACCCCGGGGACGCTGGTCTTGATTTGTACGCCGTCGAAGACGTTTGTTTGGAGCCGGGGTGCAGGACCATGATTCCCACAGGGCTTGCCATTGCCATTCCCGAAGGGTTTGCCGGCTTTGTGCAGCCGCGCAGCGGTCTTGCAGCAAAGCAGGGTTTGTCCATCGTCAACACGCCAGGGCTCATCGACAGCGGCTATCGTGGTGAGCTCAAGGTCATTGGCATTAACACGGACAAGGAAACGCCAATCTGCATCAAACGTGGCGATCGCGTAGCACAGCTCGTCATTCAGGAAGTACCCGTTGTTACCATTCAGGAAGTCGAAGAACTTGACGAGACAGAGCGCTCGACAGGTGGTTTTGGCTCGACAGGCAAGTGAGCTGCTTTTCTTGTAGCGATTGGTGTGGAGCTGCCGGTGGGCTTTCGGGTCTGCTGGCAGTTTTTGTTGGTGTTGTGTATTACCTGTGGTGTGGCGGATCTTTTCAAGACCTCCGGCGACATATGATCGAAGAGTAGCAACCGAGGTCTACGAGCGCCACAGCGAACGTCCCTAAGAGGTGTCTCGACGAAGAGAACGTCAAGGGGAACGGCGTACATTGCCTCATGCAGTTTCATGGAACTCCCTTCACAAATCCCAATACGCAATTGTGAATATAGCTGATAACATATCTTATGGGAACTAAAGAATATCCGAGCGCTTTTGGGCATTGATTGCCCGCGACACGTGCTCTTCGCGCGAAAAACGCTCTTCCCCTGTTGCGCGGCGGCCGTACCGCGCGAATCTCGCGACTGCGTTTGACTTTGCATGACTGTTTGCGAGCCACGTAAACTCACGCTATTCGAAACGTCATGTCTGCGCATATGCTTGTCTACATATGCGGAATCATATTTCGTTTCCGATCCTGCCGGCGTCTTATATGCCTCAGCGCGGCTCTTTGCGGTAGCTGACCGTGTATTCGCGCCTCTGGTGAGCGTTTACCTAGTTGTCACATTCTCAATGTGGTAAAGTCTTGGCCCATTATGGATATTATTGAAATTCTCAATCAAATTGATGCGGCCGTCTGGGGCCCGGTGATGATCGTGCTGCTTTTGGGCACGCATATCTTCCTCTCCTTAAGGCTCGGCTTCATCCAGCGCAAGCTCCCCAAGGCAATTAGAATGTCCGTCACCAACGATGAGGACGCCGAAGGCGATGTCAGCCAGTTCGGTGCACTTGTCACTGCTCTGGCGGGCACCATCGGCACCGGCTCCATCGTCGGCGTCGCCACCGCCATCATCTCGGGCGGCCCTGGCGCTGTCTTCTGGATGTGGCTTACCGGCGTGTTTGGCATTGCCACGAAGTACGTCGAGGTGTATGTCTCCATCAAGTACCGTGTGAAGGACCATAACGGAGAGATGCTCGGCGGCGCTATGTATGCCTGGGAACGCGCATTCAAGCGCAAAGACGGCTCGACGCCGTGGTGGGCCAAGCTCGGGGCGGTTCTCTTTGCCCTGTTCGCTCTCATCGCGACGCTGGGCACGGGTTCTGCTGTGCAGTCTTCTGCCATGACGGGCATTATCTGCGGCAACTTCCCCTTAATCCCCACGTGGGTTATCGGCGTCGTCGTTGCCGTGGTCACTGCCATCGTCATCTTCGGTGGCGTGAAGTCCATTGCAAACGTCTGCGAGAAGCTCGTGCCATTCATGGCCGTGGCCTATGCGCTCGGCTGCATCATCATTCTTGTCGTGAACTGGCAGTTCCTGGGCACGGCGCTTGTGACCATCTTCGAATGCGCTTTCACGGCTAAGGCGGCGTTTGGCGGTGCCGTTGGCAGCGGCATCATGGTCGCTTTGCAGTTTGGGTGCGCGCGTGGCTTGTTCTCGAACGAATCCGGCTTGGGCAC
>CASDTD010000170.1 GCA_949283445.1 uncultured Coriobacteriia bacterium
CGGCCGTTGCCTGCGTGAAGGAGCGCACGGACAACTTCTCACTCGACCTCATCTGCGGCGGTCCCGGCCAGAGCATGCGCTCGTGGGAGGAAAGCGTGCAGCGCGCCATTGCCAGCGGGGCGGCGCACGTGAGCATTTACCCGCTCATGCTCGAGGAGGGAACGCCGCTTTGCCGCGCGGTGGAGGCTGGCGAGCTTCCCGCTCCCGATGACGATGTGGAAGCTGGGATGATGGAGCGTGCGGCGGAGTTGCTGGAAGCTGCCGGCATGCACCGCTACGAGGTCGCGTCGTATGCGTATCCCGGCCATGAGAGCAAGCACAACACGGCGTACTGGACGGGCGTGGAGTACCTGGGGCTCGGTGCCGGCGCATCGAGCATGCTCTCGCCGGAAAGCCATGCCGCTTGCTGCGAGGCGCAGCTGCTCGGCGCAGCGCACGAACTCGACGACGCACACGTGCCTGCTTACGTGCCCAGCACCTGCGCGCGCGTGCGCGTGACGGCCGACTTCGACATCGAGGCGTTTTCCGAGACGCTTGGACGCCCTGCCGTCGGCATCGAGTGTCTGGACGCGCGCGAGGCACTTTTGGAAGACGTGATGCTGGGCATGCGCAGGAGCGCCGGGCTTTCCGACGCGTTCGTCGCGCGCGTGGCAGCCGTCGAGCCGCGCATCATGCAGGTGCTTTCGCAGCTCGAAGGCGAGGAGCTTGTCGTGCATGGTGACGGACGCTGGGCACCCACGCAGCGCGGATGGCTTTTGGGCAACGAGGTATACGGCGCTATCTGGGGGCTGGCGTAGGCGGTTTTCGCCTTCTCATAAAGCTCGGTTACAGCGGCGTGCTTCTTGATGACGGTAAGTAAACGATTCATGCCACGCCATGCGGAGTAAATGAAAATACGTATCGCGCAATTTTACGGGAGAGTTTTCAGGAGAGAACTTTGGCATACGAGTATTACGACATTCTCGGCGTGTCCAGAGACGCGAGCGAAGGCGAGATAAAGAAGGCGTTCAGGCGCAAGGCACGCGAGTTGCACCCTGACGTCAACAAAGCCCCTGACGCCGAAGAGCGTTTCAAGGAACTCAACGAAGCCTACGATGTTCTGTCCGACGCGAAGAAGCGCAGCATGTACGACCGCTTCGGTACGGCAGATGCCGCTCAAGGTTTCGGGGGCGGGTATCAAACCGTCGACATGAGCGACATCTTCTCCGGCATGGGCGATATCTTCAGCTCGTTTTTCAACATGGGCGGTGGCGGCGCCGGGCCGGCAGCTCGCCGAGAGGGGCGCGATATGGGCATTGGCCTGCGCCTTACCCTGGAAGAAGTCGCCAGCGGCTCCAAGAAGGACATCGTGTACGACCGTCTTGCCACGTGCGAGGAATGCGCCGGCTCGGGTTGCGCCGAAGACGGCCAGGAAATCGATTGCGACAAGTGCAACGGCACAGGCCGCGTGGTCACGGTGCAGCACACGTTTTTGGGTGATATGCAGACGGCGGCCACGTGCCCGAAATGCGGTGGTACCGGTCGTAC
>CASDTD010000171.1 GCA_949283445.1 uncultured Coriobacteriia bacterium
GCCGGCAAATCCACGACCATGAAAATGCTGCTCGGACTCGTCCACAAAAGCGAGGGCACCGCGCAGGTGCTGGGAAAGGAGCTCACCCCCTCCAACCGCTTGTCCGTGCTGCGCAGCGTCGGCAGCCTCATCGAAAGCCCCAGCTGCTACCCGCACCTGACGGCCACGGAGAACCTCGAGATCGTCCGTCAGCTCAGGCACCTTCCCAAAAGCGAGATTTCGCGCGTGCTCGACATCGTCCGCCTGAACAACGCGCCCACGCTCAAGAAGCGCACCGCGCAGTTCTCGCTTGGCATGAAGCAGCGTCTAGGCATCGCCACCGCCCTCATGGGAAACCCGCCTTTGCTCTTGCTCGACGAGCCCACCAACGGCCTTGACCCTTCCGGCATCCACGAGATCCGCGCGCTCATCAAAAGCCTGCCCGAGCTCTTCGGCATCACTGTTTTAGTGTCGAGCCACCTGCTCTCGGAAATCGACCAGATGGCCGACCACGTGGGCATCATCGACCACGGGCGTCTCGTCTGGCAGGGCGCGATGGCCGACCTGCACGCGCGCGGCAAACGTTGGCTCGCGCTGCGCACCACAGACGACGCCCGTGCGCTTGCCACACTCCCCGACCTCTCCCGCGATGAAGACGGCTGGCTGCGCCTGCCCGCAGCAGACGATGACACCGTCGGCAAGACGAGCCTGCTTTTGGCTCGCAACGGCATCGGCATCGTGCGCATGGAGGGACGTGCGGAAAGTCTGGAGGACATATTCCTGTCCCTGACGGGGATGGAGGCATCGCTATGAACGCCGGCGTTTCTACAACCCCAGCCCAGAGCATGACTTCCACATCCGCGCGACCGGTGAGCCTCTTGCGCGGCGTGCGCTTGGAATTCAAGAAAGCACGGCACAAGCACCTGTGGCTCATTTCGTTTGCCCTGCTCGTCGTCGAGCTCGCGTGGCTCACCTACCAGGAAACACGCTCTGAACTGCCCGCCACCGATTACCGCGAGCTTCTGTTCCAGCTGCCCATCCTGAACGCGATCTTCCTGCCCTTGCTGGCGACGGTCGTCGCCTCGACCATCTGCGACATCGAGTTTCGCGCGAACATGCTGAAAGAATTGCTCGTCATGGAGAAGCCGGGCACGCTGTACGCCGCCAAATGGCTCGCCTGCACGCTCGTGCTCGCCGTTGTCGTCGCCGTGCAGACAGCTGCGCTCGTCGCTATAGGCAGCTACTTCGGCTACGGGAACTTCCCCGCCGGCGACCTCGCGCTCTATGCCATCTCCACATTCGTCGTCTGCCTGTTCATCGCCACAGTCATCCAGGTGCTGAGCTTTTTCGCTTCGAGCCAGTTCATCCCGCTGGCCGTGGGCGTTGCGCTGGCGTTCTTCGGACTGTTCTCCATGTACCTGCCCACTGTCGTGGCGCAGTTCGTCCCCAGCTCGTACTACGCGCTGCTTTCGACTGTCGGCATGGTCTACGACGAGGCTACGCGCACCTCGACGTTCTTCTCCATCGACTGGTCGCTCGCCCACTTTCTCGTCATCGTCGTGCTGACCGCCGTGGTCTACGTGCTTTCGGCGCGCGCGTTTTCCCGAAAGGAGCTGTAAGCCATGTTTCTCTCCTGCTTCAAAGCCGAGCTCGTGAAACTCGCCCATGCGCCCATCTGGGCCGCGTTCATCCTGCTGCCCGCCGCGTCTGCCGCCATCGGATGCGCCAATTACCTGCAGAATCTCGACATGCTCGGCGGCGGATGGTCCGACCTCTGGACGCAGCAGACGCTGTTCATCTGCTACTTCTTCCTGCCGCCCTTGCTCGGCGTCGGATGCTCGTACCTATGGCGCCTCGAGCACACGGGCAGCAACTGGAACGAGCTCATGGTGCAACCCGTCGGGCGCGCGAGCATCGTCGTCGGCAAGTTTCTCGTCGGGGCCATCCTGGCAGCCGTCTCGTTTATGTCCATCACCGTGCTCTACCTCATCAGCGGCCTTATCATCGGCGTTCCCGGCCCTCTGCCCGTGGCGACCATCGCGCTCTACATCGGCCTTGGTTTCGTCGGCAGTCTGGCCATCGTGGCTATCCAGTTGTTCCTGTCCATGGTCATCCGCAACTTCGCCGTTCCGGTGGGCATCGCGCTCGCGTTGGGCGTCATTGGGCTTTTGGCCTCTATGGCAGGCTCGGGCTACGTCTTTCCCTACTCGCTCATGCAATCGGGCATGAACTCCAACACGCTCGTCGATCTCTCGCTTCCCAACATCGTCCAGATCGTGTGCATGTCCGTCTTCTACGTCGTGGTCTTCATCGGTATCGCGGCCGTCTGGCTGCGTAAGCGCGATATCGTCGCACAGGCATGAGGGAGGTACGCCCATGAGAAAGCTGTTCGTCATCGGTTTGGCCACCTTGGCGTTCGCCGCCATCGTGGCGATACGCTCACAAGAGGAGAGGAAGGTATGGAAATGAAGAAAGTCGTCATCGGCATCATCATCGCCATCGCGGCGCTTGCCATCGCAGCCGTGTTCGTGCTCGTCCCGCTCGCCCGCGACTACGGAGTCAACATGGGAACCTATTACACGCAGGTCGACAACACGAAGTGTGTGGACCTGAGGGAAACGGGCGCCATCGAAGACGATGACGAGATGCGCTACGAGTACACGCTGCCCGCCTACGATGACGCGGGCAAACGCATCGTCACCCACTTCACCGCTTCGCGCGAGCTGCGCGAGGGCGCCTACCTGAAACTCGACGTCTGGCCGTTTTTCGGCGTGCGTAACTGGGAAGAGACCGAATGGGAGAAAATCCCGCCCGCAGCGCAGGTTGCCCTGCCCGCACCCGGCGCCGTGGACAAGGCCGAAGGCTGACGTCAACGGGCTGCATGTGAGAAAAGGCAGCTCATCGCGCGCGGCGCGCGGCAAGACCGCCTACAATGTCGGCAGGCCAGATGACACAGCAAACAGTTTCAGGAAACCGTGATGAGTGAAGAACGCGACAAGACCGCAATGCAGGGCGAACGGGACTCGTTTCTCGACCGTCTGTCATCGTTGCTGGGCTGGTGGGAGCAAAACCCCTACGCCCGTCTCGCGGCGCCCGCGTTCTTCACCTTCATGGGCGCCATCATCACCACGCATTACGCGTCGTTCGCCGACCCGGCTGAGCTGGGAAATCCCCTGCTCATGGCCGTTTGCGTGCTCGCCGCGTTTTCCGCCTCGTTCACGCGGCACCGTTTCCCGCGCATCTCGCTGGCCATCGAGTGCGCAGCCGCCGTCGTGGCGGGGCTCAACGACTGGTCCAATCTGATCTTCTTCTCGTTCGCGCTGGCCGTCTACCGCGTCGTGGCGCGCTGCA
>CASDTD010000172.1 GCA_949283445.1 uncultured Coriobacteriia bacterium
AACGCCCGTCGAGACCAGCGAGAACTTGATGCCGAACTTCTGCATAATCCACGTGCAGGGATAGGCCACCAGCAAACCGACGATGTTATAGACCGACATCAGCCAGCCGGCCGTGTCCATGCCCATACCGAAGTTTTCCGCGAGCTGTGCGAGCATGGGCGCAAGACCCATGTTCTGGTACATGCAGCCCGCGCCGAACGCGAACAGGCACCAAAATGCCAGCCAGCGACGACCCATGCTCAGCTCGCCGTCGGCAACACCCCATTGCGCGAGCTTGTTCGAGCCGTACACGCTTTTGTCGAGTGCGTTTTCCATGAAACCCTCCTCCTTGCTTTCCAAACTGAGGTTTTCGAAGCAATGTCCGAGGACAGAAGCTCTGTCTCTCCCAAAAGTGCCGGCTATCAAGGCGGGCACAACCACCGCGTGGCGTGCCGGGGACAGCTATAAGTATGTGGAAGCGCCCTCCATACTTTCTCCACGTTTAATGCATGGCCGATAGAAAATTGGCATATGCCCAGCTAGACGGGCTATGCACTCCGGTCGTCATTCGCATCGTCTGCCGCCCCGTCTTGCGCCTGCTCTGCCGCCTGCTCGGCCAGCACCTTGCTATCGCCCGGTATGACGAGCCCCACGACAAGGCCGATGATGGCGAATGGAACCAAGATGAACAGCGACGCATCGTGGTAGCCCAGCACGGAAATGGGCGCGCCGAGCACACCGGCAACAGCGCTGGAAAGCTGCAGCATGAAGCCGAGCGTCGCCATGCAGTAATCGCTCTTGCGCGGCTCTTGGGCAAGAATCGGGACGAGCGCGTACGTCACCATGGGGACTGCGCCCGCACACGCCGCGAGCACGACGGCAAAGACCCATGATTCGGCGATGGGCCCCGTTTCGTTGAAGGCGATGGTCGCGTAAAGCAGCGTGATGACGGCGTAGCCGCCGGCGAGCAGCCACTTGCGCACGGCGAAGCGTTCCACGAGCTTGCTGAAGATGATGGCAAATGGCGCCGTCACAAGCGCCAAGACAAGCGGAATGCTGCTGGCACCCATAAGCGACATGCCTTTGACCTCGTTCAAGAACGTCGGGTAATACGTGTTCACCGCGCCGTAGACCATGCCCCAGCAGGCCATGGTAAGCGCCACGGCGAACGCGCCGGCACCGTGCGTATGCCTGAACGTGCGCTTGCGCTGGGCATCCCCCGCCACGAGCTCGTTTTCCGAAATAGCGGGTAACTTCACGCCGAAAAGCAGGAACGCCGTGGCGGCCACGGTCGCCGCAAGCGACAACGCCCAGATAGACTGCCAGCCGAACGCGGAAAACAACAGCGGGCTCGAGAAAAACGCGAGCGCAAGACCGGGGATGGGCCACAGCGACCAGATGCCCATGGGCAGACTCATCTTGTCCACCGGAAAAATGCGGGGAATGGTGCTCGGGACGATTACCGCCGCGAAACCGTAGGCAAAGCCCTCCAAGACGCGTGAGAACACCATGACGCCCGGCGAGCTCGCGAGCATGCCGACGACGATGCCGACGATGGTGATACCCGCGCCGAACAACAGCGTGGATTTCGCACCGAAC
>CASDTD010000173.1 GCA_949283445.1 uncultured Coriobacteriia bacterium
TGATGCCCGTCTGGTTGACGACGTTCTCTCGGCGCTGGTAAAAAACGAGTTTAAGCGTCGCATAGAGCCGCCTGCTCCGTGCGTTGCCGGCGTCCCCCTTACCGAGGAACGTGCTTGGCCCATCACGAACGCCTGGCGTGACGCATCGGCGCAGCCGGGCGTCTGCAGCTAACGCTCACGTTGCATTTTCGCCGGCGTGCAGACAAGCGCGCGTCTCACGCGATACAATGCGGGAAGTGAACGAAACCCCTGCGGTGGGGTCGAATGCGGGTGCGCATTTGCGGTGCCCGGCGATGAAAGGAATGTACATGCTCCAGATCAACCGTGAAGACGTGCGTGTGCCGGCTGATGTCATGCCGGAGATGCGCGAGACCTACATCGACAATTATCTGGCCGCTACGCGTGGCACTGGTCGTCTGATGCTCTTTGCCTGCGACCAGAAGATCGAGCATCTCAACAAAGACTTCTACGGCGAGGGCATCGATATCTCCGACGGAGACCCCGAGCATCTGTTCGAAATCGCCAGCCAGGGCGTCATCGGCGTCATGGCAGGCCAGCGCGGCCTCATCGCCCAGTACGCGGCAGATTACCCCGATGTCAACTATCTGGTGAAGATGAACTCCAAGACCAACCTGGTCAAGACGTCTCAGCAAGACCCGTATTCCCCGCAGCTGTGCGACCTGGAGGCCGTGCTCGCCATGCGCGAGGCCGGCGTCAACATCGTCGGCTTGGGCTACACCATTTACCTGGGCAGCGAGTTCGAGTCCCAGATGATGGCCGAAGCAGGCGAGCTCATCGCCGAGGCCCATGCGGAAGGCCTGCTCGTCGTGCTGTGGATTTACCCGCGCGGCGCGGCTGTCAAAGAAGAGAAGGACGGCGATCTTATCGCCGGCGCAGCGGGCGTGGCCGTGTGCCTGGGCGCAGATTTCGTCAAGGTCAACCCGCCCGCGGCAACTGACAGCGCCACAAGCGCCGAGCTTTTGGCCATCGCCTCGCGCGCGGCCGGCCGCTGCGGTCTGGTGTGCGCAGGCGGTTCCAAGGCCGATGCGAAGACCTTCCTGTCCGACCTCTACGACCAGATTCACGTCGGCGGCGCTTGCGGCAACGCCACGGGCCGCAACATCCACATGCGCAGCCTGGACGAGGCCGTGCGCCTGACGCGCGCCATCAGCGCCATCACCTTGGCCGACTACGATCCCGAAGAGGCCATGGACGTGTTCGAGGGCAAGGAGAACTTCTCGCTGTAAACGCGGCTGCGACATATACCCGGTCGACGCGAGCCCCTCGGAGCCATGGTTCCGAGGGGCTTTTTGTGTTTGCAGGCGCAGGCGATGCGGGTTGTTGAGGTATGCGGCGATTTGGCGAGGTTTTGTCCCAGAGAAGGCCCGGGATGTTTTCTGATTCGGGGCAAAGCCGCGCGAAACGTGCATTTCATGATTGTGCGGAGGACAAAAACTCGTCAAGCGTGCGCCTTGTTCACATGCGGGGGACAAAGACTCGCGAAACGTGCGTCGCGTTCAACTTTTCTATTTGCGAAAGATTTGCGGATGGACGTTATTTCGGGCTTCTGCAAAAAGAAAATCAGCAGGTTAAAAATACCCGCTGACCTCGTGTTTTG
>CASDTD010000174.1 GCA_949283445.1 uncultured Coriobacteriia bacterium
ACGTGCCCTCGCCCATGGAGGAGAACGCCGTGGCGAAATCAAGCGAGCCAGTGAAAGCTCCGACGATGGCGAACAGGATGATGCCCGCTCCCAGCACGATGAAAACGTTGATGCCGCAGATGCTGGCGACGAGCACGATGAGGTAGGGCAGTGCCTGGAACACGTTGAATTCGTAGACTTCCATCTGGCCCGAGCCCGTGAGCAGGGCGATGACGACGAGGACGACAAGCGTGACGATGGCCGCCGGCAGGGCGATGACGAGGTTGGCGCGGAACTTGTCCTTCATGTCGACGTTTTGCGTGCGGGTCGCCGCGATGGTCGTGTCGCTGATGAAGGAGAGGTTGTCGCCAAACATTGCGCCTCCTACGACCGTGCCCACGCACAGCGGCAGGTTCAGCCCGGCGCTCGTCGCGACGGAGACGGCGATGGGGGTGAGTACCGTGATGGTGCCGACGCTCGTGCCCATGGAAAGCGAGATGACGCAAGCGATGACGAACAGGCCGGGGATCGCGAAGTTGGCGGGGATGATGGATAGCAGGAGGTTCGCTGTGCTCTCGACTCCGCCGGCTTGTCCGGCGATGCCGGAAAACGCGCCTGCCAAGAGGAAGATGAATAGCATGATGGTGATGTTGTCATCGCCGATGCCTTTGGCGCAGAAATGGATCTTCTCGTCAAAGCTGAGCTTGCGGTTCTGGCAGAACGCCACGGCTAGGGCGATGGTGAATGCCACGACGACAGAGACGACGTAGAAGCCCATCTGTCCTTCTATGGGCGAGATGTACTCGAAGTAGATGCCGCATCCCAGGTAAAACACGAGGAACACGACGATTGGCAGAAGCGCGCGTGCGTTCGGGGTCTTGCTGTCCATTGCTGATACTTCCCACTCGGATATGAAACCTTGGCAATGATACACGTTTTCGAGTGCGACACGTGCTCGAATCACAGGAGGGGCAGGACAAACGACACGGCGGCTCATGCTCGCATGAAGATGACGGTTGATGCACACCGACAAATGCTCCATCCGCTTGTCATGCTTCGTTCGCTGCTGCCAATCTCCCAAGCGTGAGTATCGTGTGGTGCGAATGCTGTGAGCTGCATATCTAACGTCATTTTCAGGTTTCTATACTATACTGAAAACGTATGAGCGACTTGATGCGTGTTAGTTAGGGGAAGCTGCATGGATAAGTTCGTCCATGTCATCGTGCGTCACAAGAAGACCGTTGTCGTGGTCTTCCTTGCTGCTGTCGCCATATGCACGCTTTTGATTCCCTTCGTCCGCACGAACTACGACATGGTCGACTATCTGCCGCCCAGTGCGCAGTCAACCGAAGCCGTCCGCATCATGTCGGAAGACTTCAACACAGACCTTCCCAATGCCAACGTCATGGTCAAAGACGTCACGTTGCCACAGGCGCTCGACATCAAAAAGGCGCTCGAGAACACCGAAGGCGTCAGCTCCGTAATGTGGCTCGACGACGTGGTCGACGTCGCCGTCCCGCTTGAAACGCAGGACGCGTCCCTGACGGATATGTACTGGCATCAAGGCGAGGGAGCGACAGGTTCTGCGTTGTACCAGGTGACGATTGCCGATGGCGTGGAGACTTCGACGGTGAAGGCAATTCGCGCACTCGTGGACGAGTACGGCCCGGGCAACGGGGTGTCGGGCGAGGCAGCTGACACTGCGCAGATGCAGGACGGGACTGTCAGCGAGGTGCTGAACGCGGTCATCATTATCGTGCCCATCATCGTCATCTTGCTCATCCTCTCCACGACCTCGTGGATCGAGCCGCTGCTGTTCTTCGCCGCTATCGGCGTCTCCATCATCTTGAACATGGGCACCAACATCGTGTTCGGCGAAGTCTCGTTTCTCACGTACTCCGTGAGTCCCATCTTGCAGCTCGCCGTCTCGCTGGATTACGCGATCTTCCTGCTTCACGAGTTCGGCCGGCAGCGCGGCCTTGTCGACGACGTGTCGGAAGCCATGGCACGTGCCATGCGCAAGTCCATGTCTACCGTCGCGGCCAGCGCCCTGACGACTTTGTTCGGCTTCGTCGCTTTGGCGTTCATGCAGTTCCAGATTGGCGCCGACCTGGGCCTAAATCTGGTCAAGGGCATCGTCTTCAGCTTCATTTCCGTCATGCTGTTCTTGCCCGCGCTCACGCTCATCGTCTGGCGCGGGATCGACAAGACCGAGCACCGGCTGTTCATGCCGACTTTCGAACACGTCAACAGCGTGTTGGAAAAGATTCGCGTTCCTGCCACCATCATCGTCGTCCTGCTCGTCATTCCCGCATTCTTGGGACAGGCGCACCTTACGTTCACCTATCAGAACAACTCGCCTGACCCCGATACGCGTACAGGTGCCGATATCCTCGTCATCGAGCAGGAATTCGGCCTAAACAACTCCGTCGCCGTTCTGGTCCCGCGTGGAGATGTCGCCAAGGAGCAAGCGCTTTCCGAGGAGCTTGCCGAAATCGACAACGTGAAGAGCGTGATGTCGTACACGAGTTCGGTCGGCGCGGAAATTCCCGATGGCTTTCTGGACTCCAGCGTGACCGAGCAGTTCTATTCTGATAACTGGGCTCGCATCGTAGCTTACGTGGATACCGATGTCGAAAGCGCGGAAGCCTTTGCCACGGTCGACGAAATCGAGAAGACGGCGGCGAAATACTACGAGACGAGCTATGCGGCGGGGCAGTCTGCGAACCTCTACGATATGGCGCAGGTCGTTTCCGTCGACAACACCGTGGTGACGCTCATCGCGGTTGTGGCCATCTTCCTCGTGCTCGTGGCGACGTTCAGGTCGCTTGCGCTTCCTCTCATACTGCTCTTCTCTATAGAGGCGGGCATATGGATTAACCTCGCGATTCCGTATTTCATGGGGGAGCGGCTCAACTTCATGGGCTATCTCGTCGTCAACACCGTACAGCTCGGCGCGACGATTGATTACGCGATTCTGCTTACCACGCGCTACATGGCGCATCGCAGATATGCCTCTGCACGCAGGGCCGCGCATTTCGCGTTGGGAGAATCGTTCAGGTCGGTGCTCGTCTCCGCCGCCATTTTGGCCACGGCGGGCTTTGCACTTGCTGCGACGTCGAGCTTGTCAGCCGTGTCGACGCTTGGCATCCTTCTCGGCCGGGGCGCCCTGTTCTCGCTGGCACTTGTAACTTGCGTGCTCCCTGGGCTGCTCGTGCTGTTCGACAAGTTCATCCGCAAGACGACGTACCGCGCCAGGTTCTACGAGGGCGCATCAGATATGGCATCGCTTGAAAAGGAGAGCGATCATGCATAGCACGAAACATGTTTCGCGAAGGGCTCGTTGCGTCGCTGCAGCGCTGTGCGCGTGTCTGGCGGTGAGCTGGGTCGTTCCGCAGGGGATTGGCGCTACTGCAGCCGAAGATGGTGACCAGGGCGCAGCCGTCTATTCGAAAAGTGAAGTCGTTTACGCCAGTCTCGCGGCAAACGGTGCTCTGACGAGTGCGTACACGGTCAACGGGTTTTCCATCGACCTAGGCGGCACCATCATCGATTACGGCTCGTACGATTCGGTCAAGGCACTCAACGAAGATCTTGCCCTTGCCCAGAAAGATGACGAGGTAACGTTCGATGCGCCTGAAGGCGTGTTCTACTATCAGGGAACTTCAAACGACATCGAGCTTCCCTGGGCCGTCGAGGTGAGCTACGAGCTCGATGGAAAAGACATGACGGCCGAGCAGGTTGCCGGGGCTTCTGGCAAGGTGCGCATCCATCTGACGACGACGCGCAACGCTGACGTGGACGAGGCGTATGCCGAATGCTTCATGCAGCAGATCACCTTCACCTTGGCGAGCGAGAAATGCACGAACATCGTCGCGGATGGTGCGGCTATTGCCGAGGCGGGCGCGAACAAGACCGTCGCGTTCACGGTGCTGCCGGGTAAAGACGCCGACTGCACCGTCTCGTTCGATGCGACGGACTTCACGATGGACGGCATCCAGATTGCGGCCGTTCCCTACAGCATGGCCATAGAGATGCCCGATACCGATGACATGGTCTCGCAGTTCGACCAGCTCTCGAGCGCCATCGGTCAGTTTGCCGACGGCAGCGCCGCACTGGCAGATGGGCTCGGGGCGGCAGCAGATGGCACGTCAGGGCTCGCTCAGGGCAGCGAGCAGTTTGGCGACGGACTTGCAGACCTGAACGATTCTTCTGATGAGCTTCTTTCTGCTTCGGGCAAGATCGACCAAGCGTTGAAGGCGATAGACAGCCAACTGCAGGATGCTGATTTCTCGCAGCTCGAACAGCTGGGTAAGATCCCAGACTCGCTGAGATTGCTGGCAACCCAGCTCGAACAGCTCTCGAAGGCATCTGAGCAACTTGGTTCTGCTTCCGAACTCTACGAACAAGCATGGTCGAGCGTGGGCGAAGCGCTCAAAGCAGCTCAGGATGAAGGACCAAGTGACGCCCAAATCTCCAGTCTGAAGGAGGCCCTCGAAAGTCAAGATTGCTCCTTAAACGAGGAAGAGAAGGCCACGGTGCGCAAGCTCATTGACGAGCATGAGAGCGTGAGCGCTGCCCTGAAGACTTATGAGGGTCAGCAGAGCTCTGTTGATGCTGCGGCGAAGATTCTGGAGGGCTTCGACCTGTCTGAGAGCGCCGGTACGTACGCGCAGATGCTTCGACAGGCCGCTGATGGCATCGAGGCTAACGCATCTGACCCTTCCCAGCTTACGCAGCTTGCTGAGGCCATGCACGAGCTCTCCACTCAATACAGCTCTTTTGACGAGGGGCTTGGCAGCTACGCTTCTGGCATCGAGCTTCTGAGCTCGAGCTACAGCGGAATATCCGACGGCGCCACTCAGCTGGACGGTGCGTTCGGCCAGCTGAAGGATGCGGCAGATTTGATGGCGGAGGGCATGGAAACGCTCGATGCGAGCACGTCTGTACTGCCGCAAGAAGTTCGTGAGCAGGTGAGCGAGATGCTTGCCGATTACGAATTCCCCGAATTCGACGGCAGG
>CASDTD010000175.1 GCA_949283445.1 uncultured Coriobacteriia bacterium
TGCCCACGCGCCTGAAGCGGTTAACGACGATGCCGAAACTGCCGACGACACCGAAGACGCTGCTGAAACCGAGCAAGCGCTCGAACCAGCACCAGA
Source organism: uncultured Coriobacteriia bacterium (assembly GCA_949283445.1). Next base: position 97 of record CASDTD010000175.1, read on the forward strand.
ACCCGAAGCGACGCCCGAACCAGCGCCCACCTCTGCACCCGAGCCCGCAACAGCTCCTCTGCCCGCAGCGGGCGAGCCGCCCAAGAAGCGCCGCGCGCTCAAGGTTGTGCTCATTATCGTGGGCATCATCGTCGTTTTGGCGGCTGCGGCGCTTGCCCTGCTTGCCTTTGACGACGGCAACCGCGTCCAGAAAGTCCCCCAGACTACTATGCTCGACGGCAAGATTAACGTCTCCGGCATGACGGTCGAGGAGCTGGACAAGACTGTGACCACGCGCGTGAAGAACGGCTTCACGACCAAGGTCGTGCTCAATGCGGGCGGCGAGGAATACACCATCGACCTGTCCGAGGTCGGCACTTTGAACGCCCAACAGACGGTTGATCAGGCGTTCGCGCCCTATGACGTACCGTTTTACGAGCGGTATTGGGACCGTATCACCACGCTGTTCGGCGGTGCACGCCACACATACGAAATCACCACGGCTATCGCTCCCGACAAGGAGAAGCTGACCGCGCAGGTGGAGCAAATCGCCAAAAAGGTCAACCGCGACGCAGAAGACGCGAGCTACAAGTATTCGAACGGCAAGCTCGTGACCGTCAAGGCGAAAGACGGCCTGAAGCTCGACGTCGACGCGACCGTCGAAGCGGTGACCGAGGCGCTTGCAGAAGAGTCGACGCACGTCACGGCGCACGTGGACGCGACGGTCAAGAAGACGAAGGCGAAAAAGACGAAGCCCGGACAGGCCATTTTCGTCGACTGCAACTCCTGCATGATCTATCTGTACGAAGATGGCAAAGTGACGTTCAAGCAGCCGTGCAGCCCCGGACGCCCCGGCTATGAGACGCCGACAGGTGATTGGACGCTTTCGGGCAAGATTGCGAACCCGACGTGGACGAACCCGGGAAGCGACTGGGCCAAGAACATGCCCGAGACCATCGGGCCGGGCAGAAGCAACCCCATGGGCTTGCGCAAGCTTGCGGTAAGTTGCGGGGACGGCATTTTCATCCACGGCACCGACAATATCGGTGCGCTGGGGTCCCCTGACAGCCACGGCTGCATCCGCGTTTCCAACGACGAGATCGTCAAGCTCTACGACATGGTTTCGGAAGGCATTCCCATCATCATCCGCTAAAAACTGCTGCGCCTGCGCGCGGTCGTCACAAGTTGCACACGCAGATCCCGCAGTCCATTCGAGCTGCGGGGTCTTTGCGTATTGTTCATGTGTTCGTATCACGTGACCTGCAAGTATTGCTATCCTGTTCAGCACGGTATACAACTGAGAAAACAGCAGGCGCACCAACGTGAACAGGAGAAGAAGGTGTCTGGACAGGAACTTCATTTTGATTTCACGAAAGATGCGACGCGCAAGGCCTTCTTCGGGCAGGTCGTCCAGCAGCTCGACAACGCGGCCAAAGCGAAGGTCGCCCAAGCGGTCGACGATACGAGCATTCCCGAAAGCGCGCATCTGCACAATCTCGACGACGTCTGCCGTGCCATCGACGGCAGCGTGGTTTCCGACTATGCGAAAGAACAGGCCAAAGGCGTCTATCGCATCCTTGCCGAGGCCGAGGCGCAGGTGCATGGCTGCTCTGTGGAAGACACGCATTTCCACGAGGTTGGCTTGGGCATGACCTGCCGCGAGATTCTGGGCATTTGCGTGGCGCTCGAGCAGCTGTCGCCCGCGTGCATCACCGCGACGCCGGTGCAGACGGGCAGTGGCACGGTCGAATGCGCACACGGTGTGCTCGACGTTCCGGCACCGGCCACGGCGGCAATACTGGAGAAACACGACATTCCCCAGGTGGAAGAGAAGCTCGACGGTGAGCTGTGCACGCCCACGTCGGCGGCGCTTATCGCGCATTACGTGGAAGGATTCGACCGATGAGCAGGCTCGTTGGCATAGATTTGGGAACGACGAACTCCTGCATGGCGGTTATGGAAGGCGACAAGCCCACCGTCATCGCGAACGCCGAGGGGTCGCGTACGACGCCGTCTGTGGTCGCGTTCTCGAAGAAAGGCGAGGTGCTGGTGGGGGAGGTCGCGCGTCGTCAAGCGGCCATGAACCCGGAGCGCACCATCGCGTCTGTCAAGCGCAAGATGGGCAGCACGCAGCCCATCCGCATCGACCGCAAGAAGTACTTGCCGCAAGAGATTTCCGCGCTCATCCTGTCCAAGCTCAAAAAGGACGCCGAAAGCTATCTGGGCGAACCGGTGACCGATGCGGTCATCACCGTGCCGGCTTACTTCACCGACGCACAGCGCCAGGCCACCAAGGACGCCGGGACCATCGCCGGGCTCAACGTGCAGCGCATCGTCAACGAACCGACGGCGGCGGCGTTGGCTTACGGCGTGGACAAGGAAGAGGACAAGGCCGTTATGGTCTACGACCTGGGCGGCGGCACCTTCGACGTTTCCATCCTCTCCATTTCCAGCGGCGTGATCGAGGTCTTGGCCACGGCTGGCGACAACCACCTGGGCGGCGACGATTTCGACAAACGTCTGGCAG
>CASDTD010000176.1 GCA_949283445.1 uncultured Coriobacteriia bacterium
TTTCGCCAAGCAAATCGGCGCGACGGCCATTGTCAAGGGGCTCCGCGCGACGACGGATTTCGAGTACGAGTTCCAGATGGCCATGCTCAACTACCAGCTCGAGGCGAGCCTCGAAACCGTGTTCGTCATGTCTTCCCCGGCGTACATGTACGTGTCGTCTTCCATCGTGAAGGAAGTCGCCTCGCTGGGAGGCAAGATCGAGGGGCTGGTGCCTCTCGAGGTGCAAAAGGCGCTTTGCGACAAATTTGGGCGCGAATGACCCACCGATAACGCGCTGTTAACTTTTTGTCTATAATGAAAAGACTATACTCTGTCAGTCATATGGACTTTTCGCAGGCGCGCCTGCGTTCATGCAGCTTGAGAAGGGAAGGCGTATAAGTGAAACCTCTCTATATCATGGACACCACCTTGCGCGATGCGCACCAGTCGCTGTGGGCGACGCGCATGGAGACCAGCGACATGCTTCCTATCTTGGACAAGATGGACAAGGTGGGGTACTGGTCGCTCGAAGTCTGGGGCGGTGCCACGTTCGACACCTGTCTGCGCTTCCTGGACGAAAACCCGTGGGAACGCCTGCGCGTCATCAAGAAGCACTGCCCGCACACGCCGTTGCAGATGCTCACGCGTGGCCAGAACCTGATCGGCTACCATCACTACTCCAAAGATATCGTCGATCACTTCATCAAGGCGTCGCATCGCAACGGGATCGACATTTTCCGCGTGTTCGATGCTCTCAACGACGTACGCAACGTCGTCGACTCGGCCGAGTCCATCAACGAGTGCGGCGGGCATTTCGAGGGCGCCATCTCCTATACCTTGAGCCCCGTCCACACGCTGGACAGCTACCTGGAATACGCGCAGCAGCTCAAGGACCTGGGCGCCAAGTCCATCGCCATCAAGGATATGGCGGGCATGCTCACTCCCTTCCGCACGGAGCGCCTGGTCAAGGCGCTCAACTCTGAAATCGGCCTGCCCGTCCACGTGCACTGCCACTACGTCGGCGGCATGGCGCCCGCCAACTACATCAAGGCCGCCGAGGCAGGGGCTGCCATCGTGGACACGGCCACCGCGCCGCTGGCGTTCGGCAATTCCCAGCCCGCCGTCGAGATGATCGCCGCAGCGCTCAAGGAATCCGAGTTCGACACGGGCCTTGACCTCGACTTGCTCTTCGAGATTGCCGATTACTGGGAAGAGGTGCGCAAGAAGAAGGGCTTCAAGCGTGGCATCTCCACGCTGTCGCACATGCGCGTCTACAGCCATCAGGTCCCGGGCGGCATGATGTCCAACCTCGTCTCCCAGCTGGAAATCCAGAAGGCCACCGACCGCATGCCCGATGTGCTGGAGGAAATCCCGCGCGTGCGCGCCGAAGTCGGTTTCCCGCCGTTGGTCACCCCGATGTCGCAGATCGTCGGCACGCAGGCCGTGTTCAACGTCATCACGGGCAGGCGCTGGTCGGTTATTTCCAAGGAGATGAAAGACTACATCGCCGGTTACTACGGCAAGACGCCGGGCAAGATCGACCCGGATGTCATGAAGGCCGTTCTGGGCGACGAAAAGCCGCTCGACCCGTCGGTTGCGCCCGGGTCGCTGGTCACGACCACCTATGATGAGGTCGCAGAGGAAATCGGCGACCTGGCGCAAAGCGAAGAAGATGTTCTGATGTATGCCATGTTCCCGAACGAGGCACGTCAGTTCCTCGAGAAGAAACGCAAGATCGAAAAGACCAACTTCTTGTTCGAGAACGCGGTCAGCATCACGAAAGAGGAGGATTACGTGGATATCTCGCAGATCCGTGATTTGGTCAAGTTGATGGAAGAGTCCGGCGTCGGGGAAATTTCCGTGGAAGATGCCGGCACGAAAGTCGTCGTCAAGAGCCCGGCTATGGCCGTTGCCGCTGCACCGGTTGCCGTCGCGGCGGCGCCCGCTCCCGCAGCTGCTGCGCCCGCGCCCGAGGCGGCGC
>CASDTD010000177.1 GCA_949283445.1 uncultured Coriobacteriia bacterium
CTGGTCAGCTGGACGATGGACCGCTGGGGGTGGACGCGTCGCCAGTCGGTCATCCGCAATGGCATCATCCTCGTGATACTGTCGATTCCCTGCGTGCTGAGCTTCAACGTGTGGGCCGGGTTCCAGATTCCCGGTATCGGCAACATCCAGGCCATCGAGGACTTCATCGTCTCCAACAACATCCTGCCTCTGGGCGGCATCATCTTCTCGCTGTTCTGCGCGTCGAAGTGGGGCTGGGGTTGGGACAGGTTCCTGGCCGAGGCTGATACAGGCGCGGGCATCAAGTTCCCCGCCGTGCTGCGCCTGTGGTGCCGCTACGGCATTCCCGTGCTGGGCATCATCATCTTCATCATGGGCTACGCGCCGCTCGTCTCGACGTGGCTGGGCGCGTAGCGCCTCTCACACCTTCACGAACGCATACGCGATTTCGTCGTGTAGGCGCGCACGCGTCTCTTCAAGCTTGTCCTTTTTCAGCTCGCACTCCCAGATGACGACGACCTGCCACCCCTGTGCTTCCAGCTCCTCGCGCGTCTCTTCGTCGCGCGCCCGGTTGCGTTCGAACTTGGCGTTCCAGTAGTCGACGTTCTTTTTGGGCGTGGTGGCGTACTTGCACCCTTCGTGGTGATGCCAGAAGCAGCCGTTGACGAAGATGGCGATCTTGCGGCCTGGGTAGGCGATGTCCGGGTGCCCTTTCGCCTTCTTCCAGTCGAGTCGGTAGCCGGGAAAACCCATCACGCGCAGCATTCGGCGCACGAGTACCTCGGGTTTGGTGTTCACGCGCTTGTTGGCCTGCATGGAATGACGGGTCGCTTCAGAGACCTCGCCGAAATCGTAGGGCTTCGTCGGCTCTTCTGCCACGCTCATCCACGTCCCTTGAGCTTGCGTGTCCCCACGAGCAATACAATGGCGCCAATTGTCAGGACGGCGATAGTCGCAATGCGCCCGATGCTTGCGGGTTTATAGCCGACGAGTAAGATGCCTGCGCCGAAGCAGGCGAGGAGCAAGCAGAGAATGGCAAGCCATTTCAAGTACCGGGCGATGTTCATGCGAGCCTTTCGAAACGGGGATGCAACCTGACGTATCTTACGGCAAATTCGCGTGCTTGATGGGCATGCGTTGTGAAAAGGACAGCCCGCACGTGGAATGCGTAGTCTGGCGAGCCCTTTCGCGTTCGCAGCTCAGACGCTGTTCGGCCGTCATGATGTTGCTCTGCGGTTTTACCGAAGCGGTTTTCCGCGCATGTCGCACTTGGGGCATAATATGAACCCGTCGAAACGCAAATCACGTTCCCAGTGAGGTCTGTATGCCTAATCGAAAGATTGCCGTCATCGACGGCAACTCGCTGTTGCACCGTGCGTACCATGCTGTCCAAGCCACGATGAACGCCCCGGACGGCACGCCCACCAATGCCGTGTTCGGCTTCATGCAGATGCTGCTCAAGCTCATAGACGACCACCATCCCGACGGTATCATCTGCGCCTGGGACGTGCATCGTCCCGAATGGCGCATGAAGCTGCTGGAAAAGTACAAAGCTCAGCGTCCGCCTATGGACGAGGGGCTTTCGGTTCAGTTCCCGATAATCCAGAGCCTTCTGGAATCATTGAATATTCCCAATATCAGGATGGAAGGCTTCGAAGGCGACGACATCTTGGGCACCTTCGCTGCGCGCGGCGAGGCCGAAGGCGTCGAGATTTACCTCATCACGGGCGACAAGGATGCCTACCAGCTGGCAAGCGACACAACCACCATCGTTACCACGAAAAAGGGCATGTCCGACATCGCGCTGTACACGCCCGAAAAGGTGGAGGAGCGCTACGGCGTGCCGCCTGCGCTCGTGCCGGATTTCCTCGGGCTCAAGGGTGACTCTTCGGACAACATTCCCGGTGTGCCGGGCGTGGGCGAGAAGACGGCGGCCAAGCTCATCAACGAATACGGCGACCTCGACGGCATCTTCGCCCATGCCGATCAGATCAAGGGCAAGATGGGCGAGAAGCTGCGCGAACATGAAGAAGACGCGCGCATCAGCAAAGCCGTGGCGACCATCCGGCGCGATGCCCCCATTGAGCTTTCCCTCGACGACGTGCATTTCCCGGATTTCGATGCGGCCAAGGCAAGCGAGGCGTTCGGCGCCCTACACTTCAACCGCCATCTGCGCAGCGTACTCGCGTTGCTTGGCGACGACGCGGCGGCTGCGGCCGCCATGCCCAAGGAAACGGTGAAGCTCAGCTATCACGTGACGAAAAACGCCGAGCAGTTCGTCGCTGCCGCCGTCAAGGGCGGGCGCACGCTTGCTGCAGCCTTCGACGAACCTGAGGAACAGAACCTGTTCAACATGGGCAGGACGGTCGTGTTCTCCGATGGCGCGGGCCTTGCGCAAGTTGAAGAAGAGCAGGCGGCGCCTTTGGTCATGCAGGTTCTGCAGGAAGGCACGCTCGCCGCGTTTGACGTCAAGGCGTTTTTGCGCGATGTGTTCTTCGGAACCGATGTCGATGTGGTTTCCCAGCTCGATTGTGCGCGCTTGTTCGACTGCGGTCTGGCCGCCTATTTGCTTGATTCGGGTAAGACGCACACGGTTGCCGAACTCGCCGAAAGCGAGTTTTCGCTCATCAAGCCCGAAGGCGACAAGGCGCCAAGCCAAGGTCAATTCGAAGCAGCCGTTCTGTCCGCGCTGGTCGATGTGCTCACGACCAAGCTCAAAGCGGACGATTCCTATCAGATTTTCACCGACATCGAGATGCCGCTGCTGCCCGTGTTGCTGGAAATGGAGCTGACGGGCGTGCATATCGACACGTCTGTGCTGGCGGGCATCGACGCCCAGATTTCCGGCACCATTCAGCAGCTGAAAGACGAAATCATTGCGATGGCGGGGGAGGATTTCAACATCGATTCTCCCAAGCAGCTCGGGCATATCCTCTTCGACGTGCTGGGGCTGGACACCAGAAAGTCCAAGAAGAACCGCAATGGCTGGTCCACGAACGCCAAGGTGCTCGAAAAGCTCGAAAACGACCATCCTTTGCCTGCGAAGGTCATCGAATACCGCGAGCTCGCCAAGTTGAAGTCGACATATCTCGACGCGCTGCCCAAGCTCATCGACGCTAAGGACGGGCGCATTCACACGACGTTCAACCAAGCGGTGACGGCGACGGGGCGCCTCTCGAGCTCGGACCCGAACCTGCAGAACATCCCCGTGCGCACGGAGCTGGGGCGCCAGATTCGCACGGCGTTTGTGGCGCCGGAAGACGGTGTGTTCCTGTCTGCCGATTACTCGCAAATCGAACTCAGGTTGCTTGCGCATCTATCAGGAGACGAGGGGCTCATCGCGGCGTTCAACAGCGGCGAAGACTTCCATGCGCATACGGCTGCCGGCGTGTTCGGCGTTGACGTTTCGGACGTCACGCCAGAAATGCGCAGCCGCGCGAAGGCCGTGAACTTCGGCATCGTGTACGGCCAGCAGGCGTTCGGGTTGGGTCAGTCGCTGCACATCCCCATGGCCGAGGCGCAGGAGATGATCGATCGCTACTACAGCGCCTACCCCGGCGTGCGCGCCTATCTGGACCGCACGGTGGCGCAGGCCAACGAATGCGGTTATGCCACGACGATGTTCGGGCGTAAGCGGCATATTCCCGAGCTCAAGTCGAGCAATGTAAATCTGCGTCACTTCGGCGAGCGCACGGCCATGAACCATCCCATGCAGGGCAGCGCGGCCGACATCATCAAGATCGCGATGATTCGCGTGGCGCAGCGTTTGCGCGAGGAGGGGCTCAAAGCGCAGATGGTCATCCAGGTGCATGACGAGCTGGACTTCGAGTGCCCGAACAGCGAAGTCGAGGCGCTTACCGCCCTCGTGAGCGACGTGATGGACAACGTCGTCGAGCTCAAGGTGCCGCTCATCGCCGATGTGGAGACAGGGCCCAACTGGGCCATCGCACATTAAGGGCGTGCAGTTGGTGCCCTTGCGCGTGTTTCTGGCCACAGAAGTGGGAGTGCTGGTCGAAACCGTATGCAGGGGCAGAGTGCAGCTGCCGTTTCTAGCGGCGGATACCCGTCTCGCCGACGACGTGTGCCGCGACGTCTTCGATGCCGGCGCAACCCTGTTCGACGAATTCGTCGACGCTCATGATCTGCGCGCCGATGACGTACATGTCCTCGATGTTGGCTTTCTGCACTTCGGGCGTGCGCGACGAGGTCGCGTCTTCCAGCACGACGACGTTGAAATCGTAGGACAACGCGTCATAACAGGTCGAGCGAATGCAGTTCGGCGTCGTCGTGCCAGCGAGGATGACCGTGTCGATGCCCATCTCGCGCAGCCGTTCGGCAAGCCCCGTGCCGAAGAAGGCGGAAAAACGCGGCTTCATAACGACCTCTTCGCCCTTGCGTTCGGCAAGCGTGATGGGTGCGGCAAGCGATTCGGGCCAGTCTTGCGACAGCGGCTTGCCGCCGGCTTTCCACACATCGTAGCGAATCGTCTCGACGTCGCTACCGTCGACGGCGTACTCGCGGCGCACGTGAAAAATGCGCACTTTGTAATCGCGCGCGGCTTGCAGCGCCCGTGCGCAGGCTGGCACCGTGGCTGCCGCCCCTTTGATGCACAGGCTCGATTCGGAATCGATGAACCCCATTTGCATGTCGATGATGATCAGTGCGGCTTGCGAGGGCTTGACCATGGTGTGCTCCTTGTCGGTTGCGTGCTTGTGCGTGACGCACGGGCGGGCAAATGTATCTGGCACATTATCGTTTTGCCTACGCCAGGCTGCAACTGTCTGCGATTCGCGTTCGTGGTCAAACTGTTGGTGTGAAATTACAAACCTCTATGGATTTGACCTGATCTCCGCGTGTGTCTTGTCAGAAAAAGTGAAGTTGGAGAGCAAGCTGAGCGTGATTCTGCTCTCCAATTAGCCTTTATTTGGCAAAATGCCAAAAATCATCGAATTGGAGAGCAATCCGAGTGCAAATCTGCTCTCCAACTTCACTTTTTCTGGTAAAGGGCATGCGAGTCATGCAGCTCGAAACAATCTCACAACATGCCCGAAATCAAGGCTTAATCCTTCGTAACGGGCGCTTAACCTGCGTAAATGCGCAAACGACAACAATGTAAGGCGTCCTTGAACGAACGTATCGATTTTAGGAGGTCTCGCATGGACACGGCATTGGTGGTGTTCCTCCTCATATGCGCGGCATTGGTGTTGTTCATGACGCCAGGCGTTGCGTTTTTCTATGGAGGCATGTCCCGCAAGAAGAACGCTGGCAACACGATTTTGATGGCTATGATGGCCATCGGCATTTGCGCCATCATCTGGGTGGTGTATGGGTACTCGATTGGCTTTGGGTATCAGTTCCCAACAGACAGCGGCATCATCGGCCAAATCATTGGTGGCTTCGACCAGCTGTTCTTGAGGGGCACCGATATGGTCGCCGCCATCGAGACGCGCGTCGCCGGGTGCCCGGACATGGTGTTCGCGGTGTTCCAAGGCGCGTTCTGCATCATCACGACGGGCATCATCGTCGGCTCGGTGTCCGGGCGTATGAAGTTCGGCGCCATTGCGGCGATACTCGCCCTGTGGGTCACCATCGTCTATACGCCGCTTGCGCACATGGTCTGGGGCGGTGGCCTCATCGGCGGTACCATCGGCGCCATCGACTTCGCCGGCGGCGACGTCGTCCACATCTCTTCCGGCGTTACGGGCCTGGTCTTATGCCTGTTGCTCGGCAAGCGTCGTGGCTACGGCAACACATCCTATCGTGCGCACAACACGCCGCTTGTCGCTTTGGGCGCGGCCATGCTGTGGTTCGGCTGGATGGGCTTCAACGGCGGGTCTGCCCTGGCGCTTGACGATGGCGTTGCCGGCCTTGCCATGATGAACACGCTGGTTGCCTCTGGCGCCGCGATGATTTCCTGGATGGTCGTCGATAAGCTCGTCACCAAGCACGCCACGCTCGTCGGTGCCTGCACCGGTCTTGTCGCCGGCCTGGTCGTCATCACCCCGGCAGCAGGCTTCGTGGAACCTTGGGCCGCGCTTGTCATGGGCATCGTCGTCTCTCCCATCTGCTACTTCTGCATCGCGAAGCTCAAAGCCAAGATCGGCTACGACGACGCGCTCGACGCGTTCGGCTGCCACGGCATCGGCGGTATCGTGGGCGGCATCCTCACCGGTTTGTTCACCGTGCCGGAGCTGTCCTGGACCGATTTCGGCGGGTTGTTCTACACGGGCGACCCAAGTCTGCTCATCAGCCAGATTCTGGGTATCATCGTCACCGTCGTCTTCGTTGCCATTGCCACGCTCATCATCGGCCTCATCGTCAAGGCCTGCTGCCATGGCAGCCTGCGCGTGAGCGACGAAGCCGAAGCGCGCGGCATGGACATCGCAGTCCACGGCGAGGATGCCTACCCCGCGTTCGATGGCATGGACTAAGAGAGACGAGGGAAGGAGTAACGTCATGAAAATGGTAAAGGCAATCATTCGTCCCGATTTTCTCGAGCCCCTGAAGGACGAAGTGCTGAAAAGCGATATTGGGGGCATGACCGCAAGTGCCGTGCACGGTTGCGGCAAGCAGAATGGCTGGAAGGAGTACTTCCGCGGCAACGAGATCATCATGAACATGGTGCCCAAGATTAAGTGCGAGTTCGCCGTGCCAGACGACAAGGTGGGCGAGGTCATCGACATGGTGTGCCGCGTGTGCCGCACCGGCGAGGTGGGCGACGGCAAGATTTTCGTCATGCCGCTCGAACAGGTGGTGCGCATCCGCACCGGCGAGCAAGACGAGGCGGCGCTGTAAGCTTGTGGCGAACGAGGGGCGTGTGCTGGGCATGCGCCCTTCGGTTTTTTGCGCTGGTTTTGCGGCGGCAGGCGGTTGTCCGCCTGCCACTGTGCGCGTTTCAGGAGAGGTCGGCTTCGATCATCTTCGTGAAGATTCCGACAATCTGGTTGAGGTTGTCCGGATTCCACGACATCACGACCGAGACCCGGTAGGCGTCGGGAATGGGCAGCGCGCGGATGTTTTCCGAGCGTGCGAGCACGTGGCTTTCGGGGACGATGGTGGCGGCCAGCCCCATTTCGACTTCCATGACGGCGGATTCGGCATCGGTATAGGAGACGTCGGGCAAAAAGCCGCGGCTTCGACAGTAATCGTGCCAAGCGAGCGCATACGGTGATTTCTCAGGTGCCGTCATGACGTAGTGCAGCCTTGAAAGCTCGCTGCGGGTGGGGTTGTCGCTCACTTTTTCCCTGGTGCCTGAAACGCAGAGCACGACGGGGGAGGTCTCGAGGATGATTCGGTTAAG
>CASDTD010000178.1 GCA_949283445.1 uncultured Coriobacteriia bacterium
CACGCGCAAAGCTCAGACGAGGCAACAAGGTCCTCATCGCGAAGGACTCTCCCCTGCTGGAAGCGCTGCGCAGCCTCATCTCCCAGCAGAACCACCGTGTGCTCGTGCTCTGGGCGCTCAATTTCGCCGAAGAGTCCATCGAGGATTTCGAAACGCGTCATCCAAACGAGCCCCGTCCCCGTGAAGCGCTGGACACAGCACGCAATTGGGCAGCCGGTGCCATCAAGATGCGACCGGCGCAGCGCAAGATTCTCGACTGCCATGCCGTCGCCAAAGAGCTTGACTCACCGGCCGACGTCGCCCTTTGTCATGCCATCGGCCAGGCATGCTCGGTCGTGCATACCGAAGGACATGCCCTGGGCTACCCGATGTACGAACTCACGGCCATCATCCGCGCGAAAGGCATCGATGAGTGCAGAGACGCTGTCGAGAGCAGAGTCAGCGAATATGAACGCAGGCTGTTGTTCTGGGCAGAACGGGAACCGGAGTTCGAAGATCCTTGGGCGACATTTCTCATGGATTAAAGGCACGCACCAATTGCACAAATGATTATTTGCTGACGACCATGGAAACCTGCTATCGGCATCTTTTTTCAAATTCAAATCTGCGATATGGATCGATTTATGATATAGCCGATGTGGTGTACGGGGCGGCATTCAGCTCAAAACTATTCAACGAATCGGGCAATGGGTGGCCTTTGATTAGAATTCGTGACCTTGACACTTGTTTGCAGCAGTTCTTTACAGAAGAGACCCATCCAAAGCGTACCTTCATTTATCCTGGTGACGTAATTGCTGGTATGGATGCCGAATTTAAGCCGACCCTGTGGCTTGGTGATACTGCGGTGCTCAATCAGCGAGTCTGCGAGTTTCTTCCACCTAAGAACTCAGCGGTCACAAAGAGTTATTTATTGTGTGCAATGCGGCCCCTGCTGGCCTATATCCAGAACTACGCAACAGGCACGACGGTAGCGCATCTTGGAAAAGGAGATCTTGAAGCTCTTGACGTGCCCATACCCCAGGAAAAAGACCTTCTTCGCTTTGGTGAGATATGTGAGCCCATGCGCTATGCAATTGTTTCTAACGCACAAGAAGTCAAAAGATTGAGCGGCCTACGAGATGCCCTTCTTCCCAAGCTTATGTCTGGAGAAATCGATGTCTCGGGACACGAAATCTAGGCGGGCAACGCCACATCCAGCTTGTAGCCCAGCGCCTTTACAACCTTCTGAACCGTGCTGAAAGAAGGATTGCCCGTCGGGGAGAGAGCCTTGTACAGGCCGTCTCTCGTGATTCCCGTGTCCTTCGCCAACTGGGTCATGCCGCGCGCCCGCGCGATGTCGCCAAGCGCGGCGGACACAAGCGCGGGATCGCCGTCGTCCAGCGCCGCGTTGAGGTACGCGATGATGTCCTCGTCCGTCTCGAGGAACTCGGCCGCGTCGTATGCCATTGCCTTCTTCATTTCCATGCACCTTCACTCGTACTGCTCGTTGAGTTCTCTGGCCTTTTCAATGTCTCGCTGCTGAGAGGATTTGTCGCCCCCGATAAGCAGCAGGATAATCTCGTTCCCGCGTTGCGAAAAATACAGTCGGTAGCCCGGCCCGAAGTCGAGCCGAAGCTCGCTCACGCCGCCTCCGACAGACTTACAATCGCCGAGGTTTCCCGTGAGGGAAATCCTTCTGATGCGCAAGTTAATCCGCGACTTGGCATTAGAATCTTTCAGACGCTTGAGCCATCTTGCAAACTCGTCTGTCCTGCGCACTTCAATCATGAGATAAGTGTATATTACAGTATACGTTTAGTCAAAGCATGGCCCATGGAGTTACGAGGCTAAAAACGTGTTTATCCGTCCAAAGCAGTCAACGCTATAAGGTTGTTCGGCATCTGTTCTCGTTCGCAATGGACAAGACAACGCCACAAGCGACGCTTCCCCTACTCGACCCCATGATGGTGCCCGTGGTGCCCACCATCATGAGAACGTGTGCTGTCGCCCTGTCCTTGACCTTGGCCCTGTCCGTTGCCCGAACCCGATTGCTGTCCATGCCCTCTTGCGCAGTCGTGCAGTTCACGCATGGTCATGTCCTGCGCATCCTCCACGGTCAAGCTCTCGTCAGCCTCATGGGCTGCCAAATAAGCGCGATACTTCCCGAACGAGAGCCCCGCGTGATGCGCTGCCTCGACCTCTCCTTCATCGACATGATGACACGAGACGTTCTCATAGCGCGACGTGCATCCCTCGAGCGTCGAGAGCATGTCATCGCAACGTGCGCCATCGGAGCTTGCCACAGAGACGGACAGGTCCTCGTTGGCGGAAAGCAGGGCCTGGACCGCGCTTGAGTCGACGATGCGCTCCACCGCCTGTTCATAGCCCATGTTCTGCAACTTCAACGAATCGACGAGCTGCTGCCCGTCCTCGTTGTAGGCATCGACGGAAATGACCCGATCGAAGCAGTTCACGCCCAGCTCTATTGATGGGTTGATGTCCACGCTGATGGCCGCAGCAGGCGTGAGGTAAACTTGGCGCCCACCGAACGCAACCAGGCACGCGACGACGAGACATGCCGCCACGGCAACAACTTTGCGCCTGAAGGCACGTTTGGGCATACGAGCTTGCTGCCGGGCAGGAAACGACGCGACGTTACCCTCCTGCGCCGCACGCATCTGGGCGAACACAGCGTCACGCGTGCGTTCCTTGAGCGCCTCGTCTGCGCGAACGTTCCCAAACGCTTCTTTGATCTCGCGCTCGATGTCACGCGTCACAGTCCTCACCTCCCAGTAGCTTTGCCAGCCGTTTTCTCGCGCGGGTCAAAAGCGTGTACACGGTATTGGCGTTCTTTCCCAGCAACTCGGCAATCTCGGGTGCGGTATAGCCCTCGTAATAGTGCAGGTAGATTACGCTGCGGTACTTTTCGGGAAGCGTCATCACGGCGTCGAGCACCTCATGCTGGCTTTCGGGTGTTTTCGCTGGAACGCATGACGCCGCCTCAAGAGGAGCCGACCGCCTACGCGCCGCGCTTTTCAGCATATCCTTGCAAACGTTGACGGTGACGCGGATGACCCATGCCTTCTCGTGTTCGGCATTCTCGAAAACGGTCTCGCTCAGCGCATAGCGCAGCATCACGGTCTGGAACACGTCGTCGGCATCAGCGCGGTTGCCAAAGTAGACCATGCACAGGCGCACGACAGTATCGGCACACCGCTCGATTGCCCGCTCTACCTCTTCCTCGCTGCGCACGTCTCTCCCCCGCTGGTATCGTTACTTGCAACCGTGATGATACCCGTTGTGATGGCCGTATGCCTGCCCATGATGACCTGCCTGGCCGCCGGCACCCGCCCCGCTGCGCGTGCCCCGGCTGTCGCACACGCCGTCGCCATCGGCGTCCACGTAGTTGGAGCACGACTGATGATCCACTGCATGGTTATCGCAGACGCCGTCGTTATCGCTATCCACGTACCCGCTGCACGCCCCATGGTGTCTGCCGCACGCATCGCAGTAGCCGTTCTCGTCTGTATCTGCGTACTGTGAGCAGGCGGCATGGTGCTTATCGCACTTGTCACAGACGCCGTCGTCGTCCGCATCTGTGAAACCGGGACATGCCGTCGAGC
>CASDTD010000179.1 GCA_949283445.1 uncultured Coriobacteriia bacterium
CTTTCAGCGCCCGGCGAAGAGATGAAGATGTCGTACTCGTCGTGCACGGGGGCATACTCGCACGTGTCTTCGAGCGCCTGGCGTTCCAGATCGGCACGCTCCAGGTCAGCAGCCGCATCGCAGCAACATTCCACAACGTCGAAGAACATGCAGTGGTACAGCGCGCTGGCGACCTCCGGCGCAAACCACCCGTCCTTGATCGGGGTCAGGCGCGTTTTCACCTTGCCCGCTTCGGGCACCTTCGAAAAAAGCAGTATGGCGTTTCGTCTCGTTTTCATGCGCGCTATTGTAACCGACCCGCCTTACATGCGTGCTGTAACGCGGCCCGAATCTCCCCAGGCACAAGAAAAGCCGGGCGAGCTGCCCGGCTTTTCCAAGGGAGGAGAGAAGAATTAGGGAGAGAGTGAGGTATCAAGGTGTTGGCGTTACTGGATTTCGACGCGCATCTTCTTGGGAACCAGCGCTTCTTTCTTCGGCATGGTCAGCGCGAGAACACCGTCTTCATAGGTCGCGGTGATCTTATCGGCGTCGATGGCGGAAACGTCGAAGCTGCGGCTGTAGGAACCGTACGAACGCTCGCAACGGACGTAGTTGCCGCGCTTGTCTTTGTCCTCGTGCTCGGAATGACGTTCCGCGGAGATGGTCAGAATGTCATTGTCGACGTCGAGCTTGATGTCTTCCTTCTTGAAGCCCGGCAGGTCAGCCTCGAGGATGAACTTGTCGTCCTCTTCTTTGATGTCGGTACCGAAGACGCCTGCGCCGTTAGCCAGGTTGTACGAGGTGAACGGCTCCCTGAACATGCGCTTCTCAAATTCATCGATTGCGCGGAACGGGTTATATGTCATGAGATCCCTAGCCATGGTGTGCTTCCTTTCAATCGAATTGGTTGTACGTCTCATAGTCTCGGGGTTCCTTTCTGTTCCCTTTTGACACTTGCTATAGTACACGCCTTAAGTGGCATTAGCGTATCAGATATATGTCATTTAGGTTGCAATCTTCTTAGTCTTTATCATATGTATAATCTTATACGTACAGACTTAGATTTATACGGGGCAGTTAATTGCGCAGACATGCACCGGTTTGGACTCCCCCGCATGGTACGCCCCAGAAAACGAGTACACTGTAGACACGCTTACATGGCGGGGCTTGCTGCGCCGCACCATCTTCCCCACCATCCGTCATAAGGAGAGCACCATGTTCGTCAGCAAAGGCGCCACCCTCGGCTCAGGCATCGTCCTTGCCCTCATCGGCTTCGTGTTCCTGGTGTTCCCGGGGTTCACTTTGTCGTTTTTCGCGACGCTCGCCGGTATCGGCCTTGTCGTGGCGGGCATCAGCGCCATCGTGTCATGGCGCAACGGCCTGCGCGATACCATCATGGGCACAGCAGCGCTCGTCTTCGGCATCTTGGGTATCGTGCTCGGGCTCGTCTGTCTCGTGCATCCGTTCGCCGTCGCCGCAACATTCACCTGGCTCGTCGCGCTGTGCGTCCTCATTGCGGGCATCTTGCAACTGGTAACCCTCACGCGTGCCGAAGGTCTGCCCGGACGCGGCATCGCGCTGGCTGCGGCGGTGCTCGTCATCATCTTCGGCGTGCTCGCCATGGCGTGGCCGCCGATGATCGTTCAGTTCGTGGGCGTGTCGCTTGCCGTCGATGGCGTCTCGTTCATCATCTTGGCATTGCTTTCGGACTCGGCCAGATACTGATTGACGCGCGCGGCCTGTCCGCAAGCGCGTCGGCAACTAGCGTGCGACAATGCCCGAAACGAAGCGTGGACGCCCCGTCAGGTCTTGCGTGACCGCCACATCGGCAACGCCCGTCTCTGCAAGGCGCCGCGCCGCCTCGTCCAAACAGGTTTCATGCAGCTCGCAGGCGAAAAAGCCGCCAGCGCGCACAAGCGGCAGCGCCTCGGCAAGCAGTCGGTTGAAAAAGTCGAGCCCGTCGGGGCCGCCGTCCAACGCAAGATGCGGCTCGAAGCCTGTCACCTCGAAGTCGAGCTCGTCCATGACGGCCGTCGGAATATACGGCGGGTTGCTGACAAGTGCATCGAAGCTGTCTTCGACGTCTGCGACGCAATCGGTATGCACAAGCTCCACAAGCTCTGCAAGCCCATACGCCTCGACGTTTCGCCGCGCGCAGGCAATCGCCGCCTCCGAAACATCGGTCGCCAGCACTCGCGCGCCCGCTTCCTTCGCAAGCGAGCAGGCGATGCACCCCGTGCCCGTCCCCACCTCCAGGGCATCGAACCCCTCACGTCCCGCGAAGTGATCGAGCACGAGCTGCACCAGCGTCTCCGTCTCGGGACGGGGTATGAGCACGCCGGGCGCCGTTTTGACGACGATATGCCGAAAAGCGGCCTCGCCGGTCACATATTGGAGCGGCTCGCCTTTGCCCCGGCGCTTCAGCGATTCGCGCAAGACGGCGCGCTCGTTTTCGGAAAGCGGCCGGTCGTAATAGGCATAGAGCTCCACACGCGAAAGGCCGGTGGCCGCGGAAAGCAGCCACTCGGCAGACAGGCGCGGATGTTCGTCCGCGTGGTTTTCCAGATATCCGCAGCACCAGTTAAGCGTGCGCTGCACCGTCCAGACGTCCGGCATGTTCGCAGCCACCGTGCGCTATGCAGATGCTTCGGCAGCCGTCGCCTGCTCCAGACGCTCGGCGCGGTCGGCAGCGGCCAGGTTCTCGATGAGGTCGGCCAAACCATCGCCCTCCAGGATGCCGCTGTAGGTACCGTTATAGCCAATGCGGTGGTCGGTCACGCGGTCCTGCGGCTGGTTGTACGTGCGAATTTTCTCAGAACGGTTGCCTCCGCCAATCTGGCTACGGCGCTCGGCGCCCATGGCGGCCTGCTGTTCCTGGAGCATCTTGTCGTACAGGCGCGCACGCAGCACCTGCATGGCCGCCTCGCGGTTCTGGATCTGCGACTTCTGATCCTGCGACTGCACGACCAGCCCCGTGGGAATGTGCGTGATGCGCACGGCAGAGTCCGTCGTGTTGACGCAC
>CASDTD010000180.1 GCA_949283445.1 uncultured Coriobacteriia bacterium
GAAGCGTTTCGGATTGTTTGGGGTCGCCGTCGACAACGAAGAGCTTGGATGCTTCGTTTTTGCAGGCATATTCGGCAAGCTCGTAGATGTTCTTGAAATGGTAGTAGAACGTTTGACGGTCCACATGACATGCGTCGGTGATCTTGCGTATCGGTATCTTGTTTAGCGGCATGCCCTCGGACAGGATGGCGATGAGCGCATCGGAAAATGCCGCTTTCGTGGATGAACCAGTGCGTGTGGTAGCCATTGCCAGATATCCCCCTCTTTATGCGCAACGCACGCCCGTGGCACGAAACGGGCTGATCCGTTGTTATCGCAGACCAGCATACTCGTATCTTCGCGTGTGGTCGAGTGCTGGCACAGGGCGAAACACGACGTCGAGGTGGTAAAGCGGCATCGAGGTAGTGCGCTTTTGTTACCCAAGCGTTTGATGCGGGGATAGCCGCGTGGGTCTACTATAGCAACGGCACGCAAACGGGCGGTCGTCCGTCTTGTCGCGCTGGCAGCCTGGGTGGTTTCGCACTGTTTCTGTACGGGGCAGCTTGTGAGATAATCGCGCGGGCATACGTTTCGCGACTATGTTTCGCGAGCGATGCGAAGAGATACGAGAGATTACGTACTGGAGGAATTGAAAGTGGCTTCAAGTTGCAGCTCCAACTGCTCCTCGTGTGGCGATTCCGGGTGCCAGGAGCGCACCGCGCCGCAGGAGCTTCCCGTTAACGAGGGAACCAAGATTGCCAATGTCGTCGCTGTGGCGTCCGGCAAAGGCGGCGTCGGCAAGTCTTTGACCACCGCCCTGCTCGCGTGCGAGCTGCGCCGTCGTGGCCACAAGGTCGGCATCCTGGATGGTGACATCACCGGTCCGTCCATCCCGCGTTCGTTCGGCATCCACGAGCCGCCGCAGGTCGACGAGAAGGGCATGCTCGCCCCGGCCGTCACCAAGACCGGCATCGAGGTCGTCTCCACGAACATGCTCACGTCCGACGAGGCCCAGCCCTTCTTGTGGCGCGGCCCGGTTCTGAACGGCATCCTGACCCAGTTCTACAGCGAGGTGAACTGGGGCGAGCTCGATTACCTGCTCATCGACATGCCCCCGGGCACGGGCGACATCCCCATGACGGTGTTCCAGCAGTTCCCGCTCAAGGGTGTCGTCGTGGCCACCGCTCCGCAGATTCTGGTCAACATGATTGTGGAGAAGGCCATCCGCATGGCCGAGCACATGGACGTGCCGGTTATTGGCCTGGTCGAGAACATGTCTTATTACGAGTGTCCCGACTGCGGTGCCCGTCATGAAATTTTCGGCAAGAGCGAGGTCGAGGCCATCGCCACCGACAAGAACATCGAGGCATGGACGCGCGTTCCCATGGACCCGGAAATCTCCAAGCTGGTCGACGAGGGCCATGCCGAGGACATCGAGGGCGATTGGTACGGCGTTATCGCCGACGCGATCGAGAAGCTGTAACGCGCGGCAGGGCAATGACCGCCGCATGCAACATGCGAAAGAGGGCCGCTGGCATCTGTGCTGGCGGCCCTCTTTTCATTGCGCCGGCTGTCTGCGCGTCGTGTGCGTGGGGCGGGCGCCATGGCTGATTGCAGCAGTACAGGTTCTTCGGTTTGCCCGCATGCCCACACGGTCGCTTTTTCCTGTTTTGACACACGTAACAGCATCACGATATATGGCTGCGACCATGCCCAAGCGGCGCTCGAAACATCACGTGCTCGCTGCCTTGAGCTGCACGATTTGTGGTCGTTCACGAACCCGCAAAGCGACGTCGCCCGCTTGAACGGTGCTGCAGACGCTGTGCGTGTCGCTCCTGTCACGGCAGAGCTGCTTGGGCAGATGCGCGTCTTCGCCGAACGCGAGCCCCTGTTCGACTTCACGATTGGGCAGGCGAGCTATCTTTGGAAGCGCACGTCAGCTGTGCCTAGCCGGGATGCCATCTCCGCGGCCCTCGCGCATACGGGCGTTGGAAACGTGCACGTTTCCGGCACCGTGGTGCGCAAAGACGACCCGTTGCTTCAGGTGGACGTGGGCGCTGCGGCAAAGGGGTTTGCCGCAGACGAAGTCGCGCGCGTGCTGCGTGCGGCGGGCGTTCGGTGCGCGGATATCGACTTGGGCGGTAACCTCTACTTCATCGGGCAGCACCCCGAAAAGCGCCCCTGGGTACTGGAAGTCGACGTGCCGTCAGGCAGCAGTCTTCCCCGGGTGTTTTTCGAAGCGTCGGACTGTTCGGTCGTCACGAGCAGCTGCTTTCTGCGCTCTCGGGAAATAGAGGGCACGCGTTACCATCATCTTATCGACCCGCGTGACGGCTATCCGTCGCGAAGCGATATCGCGGTCGCCACGGTCGTGAGCAAGAGGTCCCTGTACGCGGATATGCTCTCCACTGTTGCCGTCCTCGCCGGCTCTGCGGAGTTTTCGGCTCTGTGCGCCCGTCATGCGGATGCGGGCATCGTGGCGCTGACGCATGCGGGGGACGTCCTGCACTCGGAAAACCTCGACGTCTCGGTCTACAGTCAATAGTTCGATAACGTGGAGGGCAACGCGTCTGCGGGTCAGTCGGCGGTTTTTCCCGCACGGTCGGTTTTCACCACGAAACCGAAGTACGCGATGTGCCCCAACCACACGAGGGCCAGCGCAATGCGTCCGACTGGCATGTTCGCCATGAGCACGAACCCGATGGTCAGCAAGATGGTCACCGGCACGATAATCGACAGTTTCGCCTTCATCGTCATGGCGCGTTTCGTCACGTAGCCTTCCAGCACCTTGCGATACAGCGCCGTGCCTTTGAACCAATTGTCGAGACGTTCGGAGCTGCGTGCGAAGCAGAACGCAGCTATCAGCATGAACGGCGTGGTAGGGAGGATGGGAAGCGCCATGCCCACCACGGCCAGTGCGAAGGCGAGAAAACCGAACGTCGCCCATACCGGGCGGAAGCGCCGCTTGCCGCGCGAAGCTTCGGCTGCGGGGTTCGGGGCAGTGACATCGGCTGCGGAAGGGCTCGGTGCGCAGGTGCACTTGGCAGGTGCGTTCATGGTCGGGTCCTTTCCCTCGTTTTCACATCTTACGATATCCGTCTTGCTATTCAGGTTCCCAGCGGGGCATTCGGTCTGTTTCGGCGAACCATCGGCGGGACGAAGAGCGGCGGTGCGTGTTGTCGGGGCGCATTCCGAGCTCTCGGCTTTCGGGTCCCTATCGCTGCTGGCACTTGTCGCTTTGTCTCTTTTAACCGCGTCTTCCCTACGGGTGGTGAGTACGTGAGGGTGCCCCTGGATGTGAACCACTTGAAGCGCGATGCCGTATACGCGCTCCAGCAGTTCTGAGGTGATTACCTCTCGTGGGTCGCCCTGCGCGGCTACCGTGCCGTCAGCCAGCGCCACCACCTCGTCGCTGTACCGAATGGCCTGGCTGATGTCGTGGAGCACCATGATTACCGTGATGCCCGCCTCGCGGTTCAGCTGGCACATCAGTTCCAGTAGGTCGAGCTGGTAGCGGATGTCCAGAAACGTGGTGGGCTCATCGAGCAACAGCACGTCGGCGGCGGCCATGCCGTTCATGGCCGTGTGGAAGAGCGACCCGAGCGAGCGCATGGGAATGAAGAACTCTGCCGAGAGGAACACGATGGTGAACGCGCCGGCGAAGCTCACCAAACCATTCGAGAACTGCACGAGCGTGACCACGATGCCCAATGCCGCACCGCCGAACGCCAACAGGTCCATCACGGTGATGGAATTCAGCTGCATGCGTAGAAGGCGCATGGTGGCCTGGCGAAATGACTCCGCCTCGTCGTTCATGGCGACATGGCGCGCGGCGTCGGCTTGGTAGATTTTCAGGGTAGTGAGGCCCTAGATGTTTTCCAGGAAGGTACCGCCCAAATCGGTGTAGTGGCACCAGTAGTCGCGCATCACGCGCTTGACGATGCGCTGCACCGCCACGATGGACGCGGGAATAAGCGGCACGCACACGAGCAGGATGACGGCAACCACCAAAGACAGCGGTGCCAGGCACGCGAACAGCGTGAGGGGCGCCAGTACCGCGTAGAAGAACTGGGGGAGGTACAAGCCGAAATATACTTCCAGCTGCTCCACGCCTTCGGTGCTGATTTGCACCGCCTCGTTGGTGGGTATGCTCTTGGCATAGGCCGGACCGAGTCGCAGCAGCTTTTCGTACACGCTCTGGCGAATAGCGCGCTTGGCCACCCCCGACGCGCGCAGGCCCATGCGCTGCGCGCCCGTCTGTGCTGCAACGCGTACGGCTATGACGAGCGCACCTGTTTCAAGCAGTTGTCCCAGCTGGACGGCGGTTGCCATGCCCAAGAGCATGCTCTGTAAAAACCAGCCGATGGCA
>CASDTD010000181.1 GCA_949283445.1 uncultured Coriobacteriia bacterium
CGCTGCGTTCTGCCTGGGATGTCGTGAAGAAGCACGCGCAGGGCGCGCCGTTTGCAGCGGTCTGCTTTGCGGTCAACGCCGACAAGGGTACGCCGCTCATGCTCGCGGCCGGCAACGACGCGGCCGTCGAGGCCGGCTTCAACGCCAACGACGTCATCAAGCAGGTTGCGCCCGTTTTGGGTGGCGGCGGTGGCGGCAAGCCGAACATGGCGCAGGCCGGCGGCAAGGACGCGGCCAAGATTCCCGAGGCTGTCGCCAAGGCCAAAGAGGTGCTGGGCGCGTAAAGCCGCAGCTACGCTGTGAGGTACGTTCATGAGAGTGCTCGCCCTCGACATAGGGGACAAACGCGTTGGCATCGCATCGGGCGATACGTCCACATGCGTCGCGATGCCCGTCAAGGTCCTGCCCACCGCAGAGGTCATGGGCAACGCCCGCACCTGGCGCATGGTGCTCGAAGACCACGAGCCCGAGCTCATCGTGTCCGGGCTTCCCAAATCGCTTTCCGGCGCTTCGGGGCAGCAGGCGGACAAAGTGCGCGCGATGGCACAGCGCATCGCAAGCACGGCCGGCCTGCCGCTCGAGTTTTCCGACGAGCGTCTGAGCAGTTCAGAGGCAAAGCGCATCCTGCGCGAGCAGGGGCTTTCCGAACGTGAGATGCGCGGCAAGGTGGACAGTGTCGCCGCGTCGCTGTTCTTGCAAACCTGGTTTGATGTACACCGTTCATGAGGAGTGAATACGCGTATGGCAACAGGCAGACATTCGGCAGGCAGGCATTCGATGCCGCCGCAGCGGGCGTCCCACCGAAAGCAGAAATCCCCCATCGTCATCATCGTCGTCTTCATCGTGCTGGTCATTGCCGCCGGTGCCTTCATCGGGCTCAAAGCCTGCGATAAAGGCGTCACCGGCGAGGTGCGCGAAGGCGAGCAGATCACCGTCGAGATTCCTTCGGGTTCTTCCACCGAGAGCATCGGCATCTTGCTCGTAGAAAACGGCGTCATCGGCTCGTCCAACGAATTCGTCAACAGCGTCAAGCGCATGGATGCCGCCAGCTCGCTTCAGGCCGGCACCTACGAGTTTACGGGCGGCCAGCCCATCGAGCAGATCGTGGAGGCCATTGCCAGCGGCAAGACTGCCGGGCTTACCATTCCCGAAGGCTTTACCTTGAAACAGATCGCCGAACGCGTCTCGCAGGAGACCGACATCGACTACG
The DNA here is from genome assembly GCA_949283445.1 of uncultured Coriobacteriia bacterium. The sequence goes on from CASDTD010000181.1 coordinate 1,211, forward strand.
ACGAGTTCTACCAGCTCGTGAGCACGGGTGCGAAAAGTTACGTTTCCGACTACCCGTTCCTGAAGTCCGCGTATCAGGGCTCCATGGAGGGCTTCCTGTTCCCAGCGACTTACGAAATCGGCGCGAGCCCGACGGCAGACGGGCTGGTGCGCCAGATGCTCGACAAGTACGCCGAGCAGATCGCGACCATCGACATGAGCTACGCGAAGAGCAAAAACCTCACGGAATACGACGTGGTCACCTTGGCGTCTATGATCGAGAAGGAATCGCGTTCGAGCGATGACAAGGCCGACATTTCCGCCGTGTTCTATAACCGTCTGCACGAGAAGATGTCGCTGGGTTCCGACGTGACCACGTACTACGCCGTGGGCAAGGACCTGACCGAGGAGCTGACGGTCGAGGACTTGAATTCCGACAGTCCCTACAACACGCGCAACCCGCATCATCGCGGCCTTCCCGCAGGACCCATCTGCAGTCCCGGCATCGAGGCACTGCAAGCGGCGGCGCATCCCAGCGACGCGGGTTACCTGTATTTCTTCTGGTCGGCGTCGCAGAACAAGACGATGTTCTATGACACGTTGGAGGAATTCAACAAAGCATGGGACGAGTACGGCGCGTGAGGAAATCGCGTGGGCTAACGCCGGAGCGTTACGCCGCATCGGTGGTTGCCATAGACCCTGACGACCTTGTCGCCGCGGGGTACAAGGCCGTGCTGCTCGATTTGGACAACACCTTGTTGCCACGCGGCGTGCAAAGCGTGAGCGATGAGGTGACGGGCTGGGTGCAGTCTCTTTCTCGGGCGGGCCTGGGCGTCTGCCTCGTCTCGAACACAGCCAAGCCCCGTGTGCACGAGGTCGCGGTGGCTTTAGGCGTTCCCGTTGTGGAAAGTGCACACAAGCCGTTTGTCGCTGGGTATGTCCGGGCGTGTGAGCTGTTGGGCGTGCGGGCCTGTGATGCGGTCATGGTGGGAGACCAGACCTACACCGATATCTGGGGGGCGCACCGTGCTGGCATGGACGCGATTCTCGTGCAACCGCTTTCCACGGTAGACCTCTTTCACACGCGTCTTTTGCGCAAGCTCGACGCGTTTGTCGTACGAAACATGCAACCTGAGCCCGTCCCTTGCGTCAACGGGCGGAAATGAGGACCTGATATGCAGCGGCCACACGATCCGGTCTACGTGAATTCCCACGATTTCGTCTTGATTGGCGACCCAGTCGCCCATTCGCTTTCGCCGGTGATGCACAATGCGCTCTACCGCGAGCTTTCCGATACGGACCGGCACTTCGCGAGCTGGCACTATGAGGCTCATCGCTGCACGAGTGAAGAGGAAGCCATTCTTGAGGTCGGCAAGGTGCGCACGGGGCATTACCGGGGCATGAACGTGACCATGCCGTACAAGCGCCTGGCCTTGAACCAGGCAGATTACGTCGATTCGTCTGCAGATGCCGCCGGCGGCGCGAACGTGCTGGTGCGCAAGGGCTTCGACCTGTACGCCTACAACACCGACGGGCTGGGGGCGTTAGGGGCGGTCTCGCGTTTGAGCGGCGTGGACCCGCGCGGAAAGCGCGTGGCCGTGTGCGGCACCGGCCCCACATCCGTTGCCATAGCCGCCGCGTTCGCGAATGCGGCGGCCAGTGAGGTCGTCGTCTTCTCGCGCGACCACGAGCGCGCTCGCGATACGATCGAGCGCCTCCGTCTGAGCCTGGTGCAAGGCGCCACCTACTGGCTGCGCTCGGCCGACTACGACGATGCATCTGCGCTGGTGGGGGAGATGGACGTGTTCGTCGACGCCACTCCGCGCGGCATGCATCTGGGCGACGAGCCAATCGTCGACCCCTCCCTGTTCCACGAGGGGCAGGTTGTGCTGGACGTGGTGTACGGCCACG
>CASDTD010000182.1 GCA_949283445.1 uncultured Coriobacteriia bacterium
GATTTGGCGATTCTCGACATCGGCATGCCCGACATAGACGGCTACGCCGTCTGCCGGCGCCTGCGCGAGCATCTGAGCTGCCCCATCGTCTTTCTGACGGCGCGCGTGGAGGAATCCGACGCGCTGGAGGGCTTCGCGGCGGGCGCGGACGATTACGTCGTCAAGCCGTTTTCCCTGCAGGTGCTCGGCGCGCGGGTGCGGGCGCACCTGTCCCGCGAGCAGCGCAAGGCCATGCGCGTGGAAGTGCGCTTCGACGGCGATATCACCATCGACTATCGCGCGCGGGCCGTGACGGTGGGCGGCGCTGTCGTCGAGCTCACGCGTCGCGAGTTCGACATCGTCGCCTTTCTCTCGAAACACCCCGGCCAGGTGTTCGAACGCGAGCGCATCCACGAAGAGGTCGTGGGCTGGGAACAGGAAAGCAGCCCGCTTGTCATCACCGAGCACATCCGGCGCATCCGCGCGAAGCTCGCGGCTGCTGCGGGCGAGACGTTTGCCGACCCCATCGAGACTGTGTGGGGGATTGGGGTACCGGTGGCGGGTATGAGCGGCAAGACTGGCGGTGTGCGCGCGTGGTGGCGCGACGCGTCCGTGAAGACGGCCTTCGTCGTCTACGTGGTCGTGGCGCTCGTCGTCGCGACGTGCGTCTCTGCTTGCCTCATCTCGCTTTCCGCCGAGCTGCGCAGCCGCCTGTACACGGATATCTGGGAAGTGCAGGGCATCTATCTCTATGATGAAAAAGAGGGGACGCTCTGGCCGGTTGACGACGTGACGCTGGACAACGGGGCGACGCTGTTCGTCGAGGCGCACTCCTATCTCCACGCGATTGACCCTGCGAGCTTGCCAAAGCGCGCAGTCCTGCGTGACATCAGCGATTACGTCTACGCTTCCGTGGCGCTTGACGGGGACGTCGACTACGAACAGGCAGTGGCGGCCTTGGAGCGCCGCTACCCCACGTCAAGTGAAATCGCACCTGCTGACATCGCCGCCTATGACGTGGCGGCCACCCGGCGCTACCAGGCATGGGCGCAGGAGAACGCCAGCAGTGCGTACGCGCAGCTCGTGGCAAAAGGGTCGGGCGCGACTGGCGAGTTGGTCTCGCCGATTGCCTACTGGGTCGACATGTCCCTTCCGCGCAGCGCGGCGGCACTCGAACAGGCAGTCGACGTGGTGGTGCTTGTCGCGGTTCCCCTGTCCTTGGTGGTCTGCATCGCCCTCGCGGCGCGCCGCTTATACAAGAAGCGCCTGCAGCCCGCCATCGGCGTGCTCGAGAGCGCTTCGGAAAGCATCGCCGCGGAAGACCTCGATTTCACCGTGACTTACGACCGAGCTGACGAGCTGGGCAAGCTTGCAACGTCGTTTGAGAAGATGCGCTCCTCGCTCGAGAAATCGCAGCGGGCGCTGTGGCGCACGGCCGAAGAGCGCAAACGCTTGAACGCGGCGTTCTCACATGACCTGCGCACGCCTCTTACCGTGCTGAAGGGGCGGCTTGAGCTGCTAGAGTCGAAGGCAGAGGTGGGGGCGCTCGACCCCGACGAGGCGCTGATTATGACGCGTTCTCTGAAGGCGCAGGTCGACCGCTTGGAGCGCTATGTCGCAGTCATGGGAGATGCGCAGAAGCTCGACGACCGCACGCTTCTGATGCAGGAAGGGCGCTTGGACGAGCTCGCAGGCGAGGTCGGGGCGCTGGCAAGCGACTTTGCACAGGTCGAAGGCAAGGATGCTGACATAACGATAGGCGAGGGGCTTGACGTGCTCGCCGAGTTCGACCGTCAGGCTGTGGTCGAGGTGGCCGAAAACCTGCTGGGCAACGCACTACGTTTCGCGGATGAGCACGTTGCGGTCCATATGCAGCTGGTGCATGAGCAAGAGGGCGCGGCGGTGTTCGAGCTCGTGGTGGAAGACGACGGGCCCGGCTTTTCTGCCGAGGCGCTGCACCGGGCGACCGAGCCGTTCTACAGCTCGGCGCGTGATGCGGAGCATTTCGGCCTCGGTCTCAACATCTGCGCGTTGCTGTGCGAGAAGCATGGCGGCGCAGTCGAGCTGGCAAACCGCGACGAGGGCGGCGCACGGGTGGTTGCGCGCTTTGTGGTGGAGCTCGTCGGCGCATGAGGGGCGCGGCGCTGCGCGACTATGTGGTCTTGCGGCCCACGGCCTTGCAGCGCCCACCTGCTGCCTCACTGCCGTTTTGCAAAATCTTGAACGCGCTTGGTGCACAGGCCTGAAAGCTTGCCGAAGTTCACCGTGGGGTTCTTGAGCTTCTTCACCCAGTTGGGGCATTCGGTCAGCAGGTCTTTCCAGCAAAACGACGTCAGCATGCCCATCATCTTGCGGCTTTCCGGGCTGAATGTGTCTTCGCCCGTCATGGTGCAGATCTTGGCCATGGTCTTCTCGATTTCAGCGTCGGTCACGAACTGGTCGATGATTTCCGCTTCGACGTTTCTTTCCATCGCCGCTGGCTTTGCCTGCTTCTTGAACTCGCTGTATACCAGCTTGCCGTAAACCGCGCGCCCGAAACGGTTCCTCCAGCCCGGTGCCTTGCAGACGACTCCTTCTCCTGTGCAGCCAGTGCCCTCGAGCAGGAATTCGTTTCCTTCCAGAGCCGCCTCGATGTCTTTCATCGAGGGGTGGTCATAAACGGCGAGCAACTTGATGAAGAAAGGCTCCAACCCGAAAGCCGCCAGGGCTTTGCGCCATTCGTCTTCGGGCAAGTATTCCCCGTTTTCTGTGTCGTACACGTCGAAGATCAGAAACTTGCCGAGCGCGTCGGGCGCATAGCCTTTGAAAGCGCCGACGAACTTCGTCTTTCCCATCCATTCGCCATAGACGATGTGACCTGGATGCCCTTCGCAGTACGAGCGCAGGAGACGCGCTTCTTCCGAGCCGCCCGTCGCCCATTCATGGAAGTACGCGTTGTCCTCATCTGGGCCGAGCACGAGGTTGCGCGAGCCTACGCCAAGACTTCCCGTCGCCTCGTTCCAGAACACGCAGCCGTT
>CASDTD010000183.1 GCA_949283445.1 uncultured Coriobacteriia bacterium
CCATGACTTTGTTCGACGGGCTCTCGTCGAAGCGGGCGAAGTAGCGGCCCAGCATCACGAAGTCAGCGCCCATGGCAAGCGCCAGCGAGATGTGATGGTCGTACACGATGCCGCCGTCAGAGCAGATGGGCACGTAGACACCCGTCTCCTTGAAATATTCGTCGCGCGCCTTGGCGACCTCGATAGTCGCCGTCGCCTGACCGCGCCCGATGCCCTTGGTCTCACGCGTGATGCAGATGGAACCGCCGCCGATGCCGATCTTCACGAAATCGGCGCCGGCCTCGGCCAGGAAACGGAAGCCGTCGGCGTCCACCACATTGCCCGCGCCGATCTTCACCTCGTCGCCGTAATGCTCGCGCACCCACTCGATGGTCATCTTCTGCCAGTCGGAAAAACCTTCGGAGCTGTCGATGCACAGCACGTCCACACCGGCGTCGACCAGAGCGGGAACGCGCTCGGCATAATCACGGGAGTTGATGCCCGCGCCCACCATGTACCGCTTGTGGGCATCGAGCATCTCGTTGGGGTTGGATTTGTGAGAATCGTAGTCCTTGCGGAACACCAGGGCCACGAGATGGTCGTCTTCGTCAACGACGGGCAGCGAGTTGAGCTTGTGGTCCCAGATGATGTCGTTTGCCTCGGACAGCGTGCAGCCGTCATGCGCGACGATGAGCTTTTCGCGCGGGGTCATGAAGTCGGCGACCTTCTCGTCCAGCGACATGCGCGACAAGCGGTAGTCACGCTCGGTCACGATGCCCAGCAGTTTGCCGTGCGAACCGCCGTCTTCGGTAACCGGCATGGTGGAGTGCCCATAGCGCTCCTTGAGCTCGATGACCTCGCCCAAGGTCATGTCGGGTCTGAGGTTGGCATCGGAGGTGACGAACCCCGCCTTGTAGTCTTTCACGCGCCTGACCATGGCGGCCTCGTCTTCGATGGTCTGGTTGCCGTAGATGAACGACAGGCCGCCTTCGGTGGCGAGCGCGACGGCCATCTTGTCATCGGAAACGGCGGCCATGATGGCCGACACCATGGGGATGTTCAAAGACAGGGGGCATTCTTCTTCGCCCTTCCGGTACTTCACCAGAGGAGTTTTCAAGCTGACGGCGGCGGGAACGCATGTCGAGGGCGTATGCCCGGGAACCAGGAGATACTCGTTGAACGTACGGGACGGCTCGTCATAGAAAAACGCCATGTCAACCCCTTCTTATATTCGATGATCTGCTTTGAAGTGCAGTGTACTACACGCGCCGTGCCAAAGTGCAGCTCAAACGGGATGAAAGGGCGAAACGCCATGCGACGTGCGCGCATGAAAACAGCGCCGCGAAATGAGTCGAAAAAATGTCTTGCATCCCCTTCTCATAATGCTATACTAGCCCTCGCGCCAAAACGAAGGCGTCCTTTTGGGGATATAGCTCAGCTGGGAGAGCGCATGACTGGCAGTCATGAGGTCAGGGGTTCGAACCCCCTTATCTCCACCACAAATGACGAAGAGCCTCTGGAAACAGGGGCTCTTCTTGCATCCAGTCCCTGCCGTGGGTTCGAACCCGCGCCGTCTACACATCCAGAGGAACGAACCCGTCGTAGATGGATATATCGTCTTTGACGATCTTGTCCCATGCGAACTCGTCTGCGAACTCTTCTGCTGACATCCGCTCGCACGTATCGATGACCCCCGCGCGGTGCGCGAGGTAGCCGACAAGCGTTTCAGAATCGCTCACGTGATTTCTGATATACCCCATATCGCAGTCTTTGTCGCGTTTCGACAGCCGTCGGCCCAGCTGGTCCACGAGCAGAGGGTGATGCGCGTACACAGGCGTCGGCACGCCCAAGAGCTGTTGCAGAAACATCTGTCGAGGCGTTGACGAAAGCAAATCGGACCCCCGCACGACTTCCGTGACGCCTGACGCCGCATCATCGACGACGCAAACGAGCTGATAGGCGAAGACGCCATCGCTGCGGCGGACAACGAAATCCCCGCATTCCCGTGCGAGGTCCTGCGCATACGTCCCCATATGCACGTCTTCGACTGTCACCGTGACAGCAGGCACGTGAATGCGCAGAGCGGGATCCTTGAGCGCACGCTTGTGCTCCACTTCCTCGGGTAAGAGGTTTCGGCAGGTGCCCGCATACAGCACACTGCCGTCGCTTGCATGCGGAGCCGATGCCGCATGCAGGTCTGCACGCGAGCAGAAGCAGGGGTACAGCTCTGCACGTGCCTCGAGCGTCTCAAGCGCTGCCGCATACCGGTCCAGATGCTCGTGCTGGCACAGGGGCTGCTCATCCCAATCAAGCCCCAACCACGTCAGGTCATCGCATATCAGCCGGGCATGTTCCTTAGAGCGGGTGCGCTCGTCGAGATCTTCCAGACGCAAGACGAAGGCCCCGTTTTGCGAACGTGCCGAAGCCCAGGCCAGCAACGCGGAAAACACGTTGCCCAGATGCATGCGTCCGCTCGGACTCGGCGCGAACCTGCCGCGCATATCAGGACTCCCCCGTGTTCCCAATCGCGACGTTCACGTCATAGGGAAGCCCATCGGGGATATCCGTGTATTCGACGTTGGCGATATCGATACGGTTTTCCATCCACTGGGAAAACGACGATTGGACAATCGCATCATGAGCGTCTTGCCGGACATGCTGCAAGATTTCCTCGGGCATCGCAGTTAAGTCGACATGCCCCTGCGATTTTCGCACGTTGTAGACCTCGTCGCAGAAAACGATGACCCAGTCGTGCTCCTGCGCCACGACCCCCGAGTACTCCCCTTCCTGAAGCTCGTTGAGCGCGGCGATGTATTCTGTGCTCATCGCGTCGCGGTCTGACGGGATGCTGTTCCATCCCGCATCCGTCGAACGCTGGCTTCCCGCACGGAATTTCCCAACGGTCATATCGCCGGCCACATCGCGCAGATTCGATAAGGCCTCTTGCGCGGCCTGTTCAGAATCAAAGGAAAGGTACCGGGAATGCTTGCCGTTGTACACGGAGGCATGGCGGTCGGCCTCGTCTTGCAGCTGCGCGTCGGTCACTTGCACGTTGCCTATGACTTCGTCGATCAGCTGCTCTTCGAGCAGACGGTCGGCTTCGTTCTCGCGCCAGCTCTCCTCATCGTAGCCATACGAGCTCAAAACGCTTTCCCAGGAATTCTCGCCATAGCGGCCTTCGTAATACTGGCGCTCTCTGTCTATGACCGCATCGAGTTCGCTATCGGTAAGCGATATGCCCCGCGCGGCGCATTCCTGGTGGATGAGAACGCGCGGGATGAAGACCGAGTCGAGCACGAGACGGCGGATGGATTCGGCGGTATAGCCGTTTTCCTTGAGAAACTCCGCCCATCCTTCATCAGATTCGTATTCGGGGTTCTGCGCGCGGAACCCCTCTATATAGTCGGTGACTTCCGCTTCGTAAACCGCATCTCCGTTAACTGTCGCCGCCACGTCGGGCTCGCTCGGCATGCCGAAGCACCCGCCGAGCACGCAACACGCCATGACGGCGGCAAGCGCGCAGGCTATGACGCGCAGCTTACGCACGGGCGATGCGTCGGCCAGCGGAAAACGCGGCGAGATTGCTTTCCACGGTCTTGGGAGGAACGCGCTGGGCGATTACCTCGCGCCACAGCGCCTCGTCGAAATCGAGCGCGGTGGAAAGCGCTCCCAGCAAAACGACGTTCGTCGACTTGGGGCTCCCCTCCTCGCGCGCTATCTTGCCGGCGGGCACTAGCACCGCGTTCATGGCCGAGAGGCGCTCCTCGACGTCGAAGGGCATCGTCGCGTTGCCGATGGAAACCGTGACGGGCGTGATCTGCTCGTCGTTCACGAACAAGGCTCCGCCGTCTTTGAGATACTGCTGGGCGCGCAGCGCCTCGACGCTTTCAAACGCAACGATGACATCGGCGCAGCCACGGTCGGCGACCATGGTGTGCACCTCGTCGCCAAAGCGCACGACCGTGCTCACCGAACCGCCGCGTTGGGACATGCCGTGAATTTCGGAAATCTTGACGTCGAGCCCGGCAGCCAGCGCCGTCTTGGCGAGGATGTCTCCCGCGAGAATCGTGCCCTGTCCACCCACGCCCACGAGAAGAACGGTCTTCGTGTCCATGGCTTACTCCCCTTTCTTCTGGATGCAGCCGAACGGGCAGTTCTGCGCGCACTGGTCGCAGCCGACGCACTGATTCGGATCGATGACGGCATGGCCCTCGTCGTCTTTGCCGAGCGCCGGACAGCCGATCTGCACGCAGATGCCGCAGCCTTTGCAGTCCGTGATGGTCGGGACCACGTCACGGGAACGGTCGATGAGGCGGCATGGTGACTTGAACACGATGACTGACAGCGTGTCGGTGGCCTCGGTCGTCTCCTTGAGCGCGCGACGTACGGCAGGCAGGTTCTGCGCGTCGACCAGGCGGACGTCTTGCACGCCGAGCGCACGGCACAGCTCGACGATGTCGAGTTCCTTGCCCGCCGGCACATCGAGTGGGCTCACGCCCTTCGCCTGGTCCATGAGCGTAACGCCGTTGCAGGGGTTGCCCTGGCAGCCCGTCATAGCCGTCGTGCGGTTATCCAGAATCGCGAGCGTGCCCGCCCCGCCGTTGTAGACAGTGCCCAGCAGGCTGGTGATGCCGGAATGGGCAAACGTGCTGTCGCCGATGACGCCGACAACGGGCCTGCCCGTACGCTGCGGAGCGTCCGCGAGCTCCAGGCCGTGCGCCATGGAAAGCGATGCGCCCATGTCGATGGTGGAGTGCACCGAATTGAGCGGGGCGACGGCACCCAGCGTGTAGCAGCCGATGTCACCCGTCACGATGGCCTTGATGCGACGCAGCTCCGTGAACACGAGGCGATGCGGACACCCGGGGCACAGCGCGGGCGGACGCGGAGGAAGGTCGTTTGCAGCCTCGAGATGCGCAGGCTGTTCGACGCCGAATGCGTCGCGTATGCGCTCCGGAGTGATTTCGCCATCGCGCGGCAGCGGGTGGGCCGGCGGCGTCGCCAGCGCAACGCCCATGGCGCGGATGTGCGTCTCGAAGTAATTGCAGGCTTCCTCGACGACGTAGCACGCGTCGACAGAAGACGCGAACTGGGAGATCTTCTCGGGAGGCAGCGGCCAGGAAAGGCCAAGCTTCAAGACGCTCGCGTTCGGCAGGGCCTCGCGCACGTGCTGGTAATCGGCACCGCTGCAGATGATGCCCATCGAAGTGTCGCGCATCTCGACGACGTTCAAGTCGCTTTCTTCCGCAAACGCGATGAGCTTTTCCTCGCGTTCGTCGGCGACGAGACGACGCCTGATGGCGTTTGCGGGCATCATGACGTACTTTGCGGGATCGGGCTCGAAATCTCGTGCGGGGAACTCCTGGCGCGTATCGCATGTCTCGACGAGCGTCTTGGTATGGGCGATGCGCACCGTTTCGCGCAGCATGACGGGCACGTCGAACCGCTCGGAAATCTCGAAAGCACGCTTCACGAAGGCATGTGCCTCGGCGGAATCGCTCGGCTCGAGCATGGGCACGCGGGCAAACGCCGCGTAGTTGCGCGAATCCTGCTCGTTTTGCGAGGAATAGATGGAAGGATCGTCTGCCGCCAACAACACCAAGCCGCCGTTGACGCCCGCGTTGCACACCGACATCAGCGGGTCTGCGGCCACGTTGACGCCCACGTGCTTCATGGTCACCAGCGCACGCACACCACCCATGGAAGCGCCGATGGCAACCTCCAGCGCGACTTTCTCGTTCGGCGACCACTCGCAATAGACGTCGCCGTGCTTGGACAGGTTCTCGAGCGTCTCGGTCGAGGGCGTGCCCGGATACCCGACGCCGAGCGCGACTCCGCACTCCCAAGCGCCTTGGGCAATCGCCTCGTTGCCGGAAAGCAGTTCTCTTGTCACCGTCTATCCTCCCTCTTTACTCGCGAACACGTCGCGAGATTGAATGCGCTGCCGCGAAAACGCCTACTGCATTTCGCTTTCGGCTGCCACCAGGTTCGTAACGCCGTACTTCTCGCGCAAAGCCGGTTTTTCGATCTTTCCCGTCGCGTTACGCGGCACATCCGCGAAAATGACCTTGCGCGGGCGTTTGTACCGGGGCAACGACAGGCAGAAGTCGTTGACTTCCTCAACCGACAGGCTCGAACCGGGCTTCACCTCTATGACGGCGGCCGCTATCTCGCCCAAGCGCTTGTCGGGCAAACCGATGACGGCGACGTCCTTGATGGCAGGATGCGCCGAGAGGAAATCCTCGACTTGGACGGGGTAAATGTTCTCGCCGCCCGAAATGACCACGTCTTTCTTGCGGTCGACAAGCCAGTAAAAGCCCTCGTCGTCCTGACGCGCCATATCACCGGTAAGCAGCCAGTCGCCATGGATCGTCTCGGCCGTGGCCTCGGGGTTGTTGTAATAGCACACCATGATGCCGGGGCCTTTGACCCACAGCTCCCCGACCTCGCCCTGCTCAACCTCTTCGCCGGCATCATCGCAGATCTTGACTTCCCAACGGTAGCCGGGCACGCCGATGGCGCCCACGTGGTCGATGTTGTCCACACCCAGGTGCACGCAGCCCGGCCCCATGGATTAGGACAGGCCATAGTTGGTATCATATTGATGATGGGGGAACAGCGAACGCCATTTCGCGATGAGGCTCTTGGGCACGGGCTGGGCGCCGATGTGCATGAGCCGCCACTGGTCGAGCTGGTAGTCATCCAAGTTGATATCGCCGTTTTCGATGGCGACCAGAATATCCTGCACCCAGGGCACGAGCAGCCACACGATGGTGCAGCCCTCGTTGCTCACCGTCTAGAAAATGCTCTTGGGGCTCACGCCGCGCAGCAGCACCGCGCGCGAACCGGAGATGAGGCTGCCGAACCAGTGCATTTTCGCGCCCGTGTGATACAGCGGCGGAATGCACAGGAACACGTCATCACGCGTCTGGCCGTGATGCTTCTGCTCCATCTCAGCCGCCTGCGTGAGGCTCCTGTGGTGATGCAGAATCGCCTTGGGAAAGCCCGTCGTGCCACTGGAGAAGTAGATGGCCGCGTCCTCGTCTTCGGACAGCGGGATCATCGGGTCAGAACTCGAGCAGTTGGCCGTCAGCTCGCGGTAGTTCTCCGCGAACGTCGGGCAATCCTCACCTACGTAGAACAGCAGACGGTGCCGCTGAATAGAGGGGACGATTTCCTCGACACGGCCCGTGAACTGCGGGCCGAACACCAAAATGTCGACGTCGGCCTGATTGACGCAGTACTCGATTTCAGCCGAGGTGTAACGGAAGTTCAGCGGCACAACCGTGGCACCGCTTTTCAGAATGCCGAAATAGATGGGAAGCCATTCCAGACAGTTCATGAGCAAGATCGCGACCTTGTCGCCTTTCTTGACGCCGCGCGAGATGAGCAGGTTGGCAAAGCGGTTGGCTTTCTCGTCGAAAACCCGCCAGGTAATCTCACGACGATACGGGTCGGTTTCCGTGCTCTCGATAAGGTCGTAGTCACGCCACGTGACATGACGACGCTCCTGAATCTCGGGATTGACTTCCACCAGCGCAATGTCATCTCCGCAGACAGCTGCGTTGTGACGCAAGAAATCTGTAATCGGCACGATACCCCCAGGGACGAAACGCAAACGGCAGGCACGCGCGACACGACTCCTCAAGCGGCGCACCGCATCTGCACCTGCATAAACCTATCTGCGCATGATAACGCAAGCGCACGCAGGTGAAGATATCCCTTTTGGCGAGCGTCGCGCATCCGCCCACCGGACACGCGTCATCATGCCGTGCTCTACGGACGGCAGGCCCCGACGTAGTCGCTTCGAGACGAGAGGCTCGATATCTTGACGACATCGCCCGTCTGGGGAGCATGGATGTACTGGCCCGACCCACAATAGATGCCCACGTGGTGGATGCCGCTTACGGAAGGGCCGAAGAACACGAGGTCGCCCGGCTGCAGGGCGCTTTTGGCGATATGCGTGCCCTCTTCGTACTGCCAGCGCGACGAATGGCTCAAGTCGATGCCAATCTGACGGTAGCAGTACATCGTCAGCCCCGAGCAGTCGAAGCCCGTTTTGGGGGACTCCCCGCCCCAGACGTACTTCACACCCAGATACTTCTTCGCAATGGACACGACTTCGGGATGAGCGCCCGCCGAGCTGGTCGAACCGCCCGATGACGAGGACCCCGACGGCTTGGATGGCTTGGAAGGCTTCGAAGGTTGGGCGGGTTTCTCGGGTTCTGACGCGCTGCCCGACGATGCCGAAGAGCCGCCCTGCGGTCTGGAAGGTTCGGCACTCTGCTCAGCAGAACCTGTGTTCGTGTCGCTTTCCCCAGAAGGACGGGAGATGGAATCGGCCCGCTCGTTGACCTCTTCGCGCATCTCGGTGGGAATCGACTCGTACAGGTTTTCAGAGGCGTTGATGGACGTCTTGATCGTCGTCA
>CASDTD010000184.1 GCA_949283445.1 uncultured Coriobacteriia bacterium
CAGCGCCTTGGCAAGCTGCCAGGCGGAATGGAGCGCGTAGAAGATGCCCTCGCCTGACGGCGGGCAGATAAGCCCGGCTGCATCGCCGAGGAGGTAGCAGCAGCCCTGGCGCAGGAGCACGTCTTTTCCCGTGGGGCAGAACGCACCCTTGACCTTGCCGTATTCCACGCTGATGCGCTCGGCGAAGATGGCGAGCTGCTCTTCGAGCGTGGCAGCGGAAGCATCATCTGCATAGCAGGCGCAGCCGAGCTTGGCTTTGTCCCCCACCGGCGCATACCAGCTGTACCCCATGAAACGGCTGTTGTAGTCCATGATGAGCGGCAGGCCGACGTGGTCGATTTCCGTCTCGAGCATGAGGACGGAATCAGGTGCCGTGCCTGTGACGAGCTTGCGCGTGGTGGAAAGCGCGCCATCGGCGGCGATGAGCGTGCCGAACTCGATTTGCACCTCTTCCCCATCGGCCGTGATGCCATAGATTTGCTTCGATGTAAGGTCGATGTCCTTCATGCGGAAACGGTCGAGCAGGCTTCCTCCCGCATCAAGGTATGCTTGTAGCGCGAATGCGTCGAGCTCGGCGCGCTGCACGGATTTCATCGAGATGCCGCTCAGGTCGACTTGCTTTGCGCCGACGTAGCAGCGCATAGAGTCGAAGCTCGATTGAAAGAGCGCATCGCATCCCGTGCCGAATATGCGGTGCAGCATGTTCTCGGCACGCGGCGTGACGAGCCCCGCGCACAGCTTGGCCTTGCGGCTTGCGTCCTGCCGTTCCAGCAGCAAGACGTCGAGTCCCGCGCGTTTCAGCAGATAGGCGCAGGTGGCACCTGCCAGTCCGCCGCCGACGATGAGGTAATCTACCTGGCTTGCTGGGGCTGCAGCGGGCAAATCGGTTTCGGGCATGCTCACACTCCCTCGTAATCGAAGGCGGGAATGAACGACTCCTCAGCCGTGCCGCCCTCCTGCATGAAGCTGTTTTCCAGGCCTGCATCGAGCGCGTAGTCGATGAGCTCGTCGTATTCAGCGTCGGGCACGGTGCAATCGAGCTCGGGGTACGCGCTTTTCACGAACGGCAACGGCGTGTACTGGTTCATGAGGCTCACCCACAGGTCCTGCGCGTAGGGTTTGCCCGCAAGCAAATCGACGACGGCTTTGGAATCGTCCAGGCAGCCGGGCAGCATGAGGTGGCGCACGATGATGCCGCGCGTCATGATGTCCTCGCCATCCGAAGGGGACGGCGCGAATTGCGCGGGGCCGGTGATGGAAAACATCGCGTCAAGCGCACGGGATGCGACTTCAGGGTAATCCGCCGCCTTCGAGTAGCGTTGCGCGAGCTGGAGGCTTGCGTACTTGAAGTCGGTGAGGAACACGTCGACGTAGTCCTCGAGCTGGCAGATGACGTCAGCGTCTTCGTAGCCGCTCGTGTTGCAGACGATGGGGACCTCGAGGCGGTCTGCCGCGTCGAGCCGCGCGAACGGAAAGTCCGCAGCATGCGAGGCGATATGCTCGAGCACTTCCGAACGAGGCGCTACTTCACCCGCACGTGCGAGTTCGATTGCGCGGACGATATGCGGTGCGAACTGCGTGGGCGTGACGAGGTTGATGTTGTTCGCGCCGCGCGCCTGCTGCTCCAAGAAGATCTGCGCGAGGCGTTCCACGCTCACCTCGCGGCCGACATCGCCGGTCGATATCTCGCGGTTCTGGCAATACACGCAGCGCAGCGTGCATCCGGAGAAGAAGACGGTGCCGCTCCCCGCCTGTCCGCTGATGGGCGGCTCCTCCCAGTAATGCAGTGCTGCGCGGGCAAGCCGCACAGTGGATGGCTCTCCGCAAATGCCGGTGGCACCTGCAGTGCGGTCGACGCCACAGGCACGCGGGCAGAGCCTGCAGGCCGCAAGAGCGTTCATGTCGAGCAAAGAAGGCTGCTGTGTCATTACGCGCGTGGTCCTTTCGATTTCGTACGCGCCCTATAGTACGACAGCATGCGGCGTTGCGGGAGCGAACAGCGTGTCAGCGTGCCATATCGCGCTTAGCTTGGCAGCGACTCTTCTAACGAGTCCATTTGGTCGCGTTGTGGCATTGCGGGTTTGCCATAACGCGTCC
>CASDTD010000185.1 GCA_949283445.1 uncultured Coriobacteriia bacterium
GCAGCGGCACGCCCCAGTAGCGCTGACGGCTGATGCACCAGTCGGGACGGTCGGAGACCATAGCGCCGATGCGGTTGGACGCCCATTGGGGCACCCACTGCACCTTGTTCTCGATCTGGTCCATCGCCGCCTCGCGCAGGCCGGTCTTGTCCATGGAGACGAACCACTGCGTGGTCGCGCGGAAGATGACCGGACGGTGGCAGCGCCAGCAATGCGGGTAGCTGTGCGAGATGTCCTCGTGCATGATGAGTGTACCGCGCTCGCGCAGCCACTCGATGATATGCGGATTGGCCTCGTTGACCTCCATGCCGCCCCACGGGCCACCCGTGCCCAGGCCCTCGCCCTTGTAGAAGCAGCCGTTGTCATCGACGGGCATGACCAGCTCGACGCCGAACTTCATGCCGGCGTTGTAGTCGTCGACGCCGTGGCCGGGCGCCGAATGGACGATGCCCGTGCCGTCTTCGAGCGTGACGTAGTCGGCGTAGATGAACACGCCCTTCGCGCCCTCGTCGCCGAAGATGGGGTGCACGTACTCGTTGCCCGCGAGCTCGACGCCGTTGCGCTTCCACACCTCGCCGTCCTCGCCGTTGATGAGCACGTAATCCCAGCCGAACTTCTCGCAGCACTTCTCCGCCAGCGCCTCGGCGAAGATGACCGCACGCCCGTCGTGCTCGACAGCCACGTACGCGCTTTCGGGATGCAGGATGACCGCCATGTCGGCCGGCAGCGTCCACGGCGTGGTCGTCCAGATGGCGACGTCCGTCTTGCCTTCCCAGCCCTCGAGGCCCTGCGGCGTCGTCGTGAGCTCGAAGCGCACGAAGATAGCGGGGCTCACCTCGTCGGAATACTCGATTTCAGCCTCGGCCAGCGCCGTGTGGCAATGCGAGCACCAGTGGATGGGCTTGCGGCCACGGTAGATGGCACCCGCGAGATACATCTTCTTGAAGACCTCGATGTTGCCCGCCTCGTATTCCGGCGTGAACGTGAGGTACGGGTCGTCCCATTCGCCCTGCACGCCCAAACGCTTGAAGCCGTTGCGCTGCCCGTCGAGCTGCTTTTCGGCGTACTCACGGCAAATCTTGCGGAACACCGGCGTGGTGACCTGCTTCATTTTCTCGGGACCGAGCTGGTCTTCCACTTTGTTCTCGATGGGCAGGCCGTGACAGTCCCAACCCGGGACATATGGGGCGTAGAAACCCTGCATGGACTTGTACTTGACGATGATGTCCTTCAAGATCTTGTTCAGCGCGTGCCCGATGTGGATGGGGCCGTTCGCATAGGGCGGGCCATCGTGGAGCACGTAGGTCTCATGACCTTCGTTTTTCTTCAGAACCTCATGGTACAGGTCCATCTCCTCCCATTTCTTCAGACGTTCCGGCTCGCGCTGGGGCAGGCTCGCCTTCATCTTGAAGCTCGTCTTCGGGAGGTTCATCGTTTGCTTGTAGTTCGGTGCTTCAGTTTTCGTGTCAGACATCAGTTTTTCTCTCTAGTTCGCGTGTCCCAAGCGGATGCGGCCCCACATGGCTTTGCGCCACATGGCCGCTTCCCCCGAGCTGGCCGCATCCTATTCCATGCCGCGCTCGAGGTGCTTGGAAATGTGTTCGCTCAAAGTCTCCGAAAGGTTCGCCAGGGCGCTTGTCGGCATGATGACGCGCGCAACGAGGTGCGCCGGCAATTCGTCGCCTTTCTTGTTCGCGTGGTCGACGTACAGAAAGTCGATACGCGACTCCGCGTTGGTGGTGCTCACGATCGAGGCGTTGGCGTACACGCCGCAGGCCCGCTCGGGGCTTGCCTCGATATGGAAACGCACCGGTTTCTTGCTTGTTTCAGGCATGACTTGAGCGATTCCTTTCTCGACATACGTAACTTGGGATTGTACCGCATGTACGCGAGCGAAAAAGGACGCAGCGTACGAACTTGCACAAACGGTAACGTATGGAGCAGGCGAGCCCGCACGAGCTGCGATGGGGGGCGGGATGCGGCTCACCTCCCTGTATGCAAGCAAGTTGGCAGGAATTGCACGTTATGGTCGGGCGAGCTGGCCATAACGCGCACAACATGCCAGAATGTGCATGTTTGCGTCGATTTGGCAGGGAAATCACTGCGTCAACCTGCCATAACACGTGCAACGTGCCAATGGCTGCAAGTTCATGGCAGGTTATGCGCGTTGTGGCTGGCGTCACGACACGAAATAGAAGGGCGTATCCGCTAGCCCACCAGCTCCTGCGCACGCGCGAGCAGCGCCCCGCGCTCGTTTTCGAGTTCGCCGTCCACCACGGCCGCGAGCAACGCGCTAAGCACGCGCCCCACATCGGGCCCCTGCGGCACGCCCAGCTCGAGCAGGTCGCGGCCGTTCACGGCTAGGTCGCGCGTGCCCGTGACATGCACTTCGGCAATCGACTCCTCGAAAAACGCCTCCATCGCGTTGATATCCGCAAACGCTGGCTCGACGATGTGCGGGGCTAGAGCGGAAACATCGCAGCGGTGGATTTGAAAAATCTGCCGCACCGTGTCGGCACCGAACTCGAGCGCCCAGCGGCGCATGCCCTTAGCAGTCGTCGGGGGGTTGGCGTCGTGGTAGCGCACGAGCACCTCCACCTGCTGCGCGAGCTTGCGCGGGAATTTGAGACGTTTGGCGATACCGGCGAACAGGTCGGCACTCACTTCGCGGTGCCCGTAGAAATGGCCCTGCCCGTCGTCACCCATGAAGAAACAGGCGGGTTTGCCGATATCGTGGAAGAGCGCAGCATACCGCATGGTCAGATCGTCGGGGGCGGCGTATTCGCATGCCCGCACACAGTGTTCCCACACGGTATAGCAATGATGCGTGTTGTGCTGCTCGAAGCCTATGGATGCCTCGATTTCCGGAAGCACCACGGCAAGAACGTCGGCGTAATCCAGCATAACCGCACGCATGTGAGGCGCCGCCACGAGCTTGGAAAGCTCTGCGAAGATGCGCTCGTCGGAAACCCGCTGCAAGAGCCCCGCGTCCGCATGAACGGCAGCCGCCGTGTTCCCTTCGATGGAAAAGCCCAGCTGCGCCGCGAAACGCAACGCCCGCATGATGCGCAAGGCGTCTTCGGAAAAGCGCGCATGCGCGTCGCCCACGCAGCGCAAGACCCCCCGCTGCAGGTCCTCTTGGCCGCCGAACAAATCGACAATGCCAGTGCGGGGATTGTACGCCAGGGCGTTGACGGTGAAATCGCGACGGGCCAGGTCGCCGTCGATGGCGTCGAGCAGCTCGACCGAATCGGGGTGCCGCCCATCGGAATAGGAACCGTCGGAGCGGAAGGTGGTCGTCTCGAACGGCTCGCCGTCGACGAGCACTGTGACGGTGCCGTACTTGATGCCCGTGTCGGCCGTCTGCAGCCCGGCGCGCGCCATGACAGCCTTGGTCTGCTCGGGGCGCGCCGACGTCGTGATGTCCCAGTCATGGGGCGCACGGCCAAGCAGCGCATCGCGCACGCAGCCGCCCACGACGTAGGCAGAGTGCCCCGCCGCCTCCAGCAGATCGATGATGTGCATCGCGTTTCGTGGAATGTCAATCGTCTTCATGGACGGCATTGTACCGCGTGCACGACGTGGCAAGACGCACGACGTGCCCCCGCGCGCGATTCTGACCACGTCCGTGCACACGCTGGCCGAAAACGAACGCTGGGGCAGGAAACCTTCTGGCTCCCCGCCCTAGCACATGGTTTCGACCCTGCAACAACCCTGTATGCAGCTCGCTTACAGCGCCGCGATAATGGCCTCCACGGACGCCTTCGCGTCGCCGAGTAACATGTCGGTGTTGTCGTTGTAGAACAGCGGGTTTTCCACACC
>CASDTD010000186.1 GCA_949283445.1 uncultured Coriobacteriia bacterium
CGTGCTCGGCCTTGCCCGCAGCAACGGCGTCGCCAACCCCACCAGCAAGCTCGCGACCTACGAGCTTGCAGCCGACGCCGCCGCGCGCTTTCGCGAAAAGCACGGCACGACCGTCTGCAGCGAGCTGCGCGCGCAAGACAAAAGCGGCATGAACCCGCCGTCCATCTGTCAGGCATGCATCGACGACGCACTGCTCACGACCATCGACATCTTAGAAAGCCTGTAGCGCCTGCTGCCCTTCCTCGGCGGACAGACCTCGTGCACTCTGCTACGATAGTGCGCTAGTTATCGCGAAACGCGTGCACAACGATTGGGGTTTCCCGTGCAAGACAGTCCTGCCACCGACACGCATCTGAAAAAGCAGCTCTCCCCGCTCAACGTATGGTCGCTGGCCCTGGGGTGCATCATCGGCTGGGGTGCGTTCGTCATGCCCGGCGAGACGTTCCTAGTGCAGGCAGGCCCGCTTGGCACCTTTATCGCCATGGCCGCGGCGGCGCTCATCATGATCGTCATCGCCTTCAACTACAACTTCATGATCAAGCGCTTCCCCGTCGCCGGCGGCGGCTTCATCTACGCGCAAAAGACCTTCGGGCGCACGCATGGCTTTGTCTGCGCCTGGTTTTTAAGCCTGTCGTATCTCGCCGTCGTGCCCCTTAACGCCACCGCTCTGGCGCTCATCGGCCGCAACGTGTTCGGTGGCGTGTTCCAGTTCGGCTTTCACTACACCGTCGCTGGCTACGACGTGTACCTGGGCGAGCTGCTTTTGGCCATCATCGCGCTTGTCATCTTCGCGGTCCTGAGTCTGCGCGGCGTGAAGTTCTCCGGCGTGTTTCAGACGATTCTCGTGTTCGCGCTGGTCATCGGCGTGCTCGTGGTAACGGGTGCCGCAGGCGCCACCGAAGCGCAGGACCCCGCGCGCATCGAGCCGCTTTTCGCGCCGAACGTAAGCCCCCTTGCTGGCATTCTGGCGGTCGTCGCCGTCGCCCCGTGGGCGTTCGTGGGCTTCGACACCATCCCGCAAGCCGCCGAGGAGTTCAGGTTCTCCCCGCGCAAGACCAAGGTCATCATGATCCTCTCCATCGTGTTCGGCGCCGCCGTCTATGCTGCGCTCACGTTCACCACGGCCGTCGCCTTCCCCAACGGCTATGAGAGCTGGACCGCCTACATTGCCGACGCCCCTAACCTGGGCGGGCTCGAGTCGCTTCCCACCTTCAGCGCCGCCTATGTGCTGCTGGGCGATGTCGGCGTGTTCTTCCTGGTCATCGCCGTATGCGGCGCCTGTCTGTCGGGCATCGTCGGGTTCTACATGGCAACGAGCCGCCTGCTGTATGCCATGGCCCGCGACAACGTCATCCCGCAGATTTTCGGCAAAGTCCACGCCAACTTCGGCACACCGTCTGTCGCCATCCTCTTCGTCATGGTCATCTCCATCATCGCGCCATTCTTCGGCAGGACGGCGTTGGGATGGATCGTCGACATGTCGTCGCTGGGCGCCGCCATCGGCTATGGCTACACCTCGCTTGCGGCTCTGCGCCACGCTCTGAGGGAACACCATGCCCCCATCGTGGTCTCCGGCGTCATCGGCACCATCCTGTCATGCGTGTTCATTGTGCTGTTGCTCGTGCCCATCCCCGGCCTGAACAGCTCGCTGGGGCTCGAGCCCTACATCTGCCTCGTGCTGTGGATCATCCTGGGCATCGTGTTCTACCAAGTGGCCAAGCGGAAGAAGGCGGCAGACAAGCAGGCATGAGGGCCTTGCCCGCTGCACACGCCCGCGTTCACAAACCGGCAACGAAACCTTGCAACTTTTGAGAATATTGGGAAACCTGCGCCCCGGCGGCGGCGACATGTCCGACAATACGAACCGCACCGCATAGCGAATTCGACCACAAGGAGCGCAGCACAGGATGCAGTACCCCACCGTCAACAAAATCGACAACCTCGAGGCAGCTCTGGGGCAGCGCATCGGCAACGAGAAAGCGCGCGATTGGGTGCGCGAGCAGTCCAAGCCCTACCGCGAGCTCATGTCCTACTACCGCTGCGCGCTCATGGAGGTCGAGACCAAGTTCCGCGTCCTTTCCGAAGAGCTTTCCATCGACAACGAGGTCAACCCCATCGAGGAAATCAAGGCGCGCCTGAAATCCCCGGAAAGCATCGTGGAGAAAGCCGAACGCCGCGGTATCGCGCTCACGGTCGAAGATATCGAAAAGCACATGAACGACATTGCCGGCGTGCGGGTTATCTGCTCGTACGAATCGGACGTTTACATGCTGGCAGATGCGCTGCTGCGCCAAAGCGACGTAGGGCTTGTGGAGAAGAAGAACTACATCGCCAACCCCAAGGGCAACGGCTACCGCAGCCTGCACCTCATCATCGCCATCCCCATCTTCTTGCATGACCGCACCAAGATCATGAAGGTCGAGGTGCAGCTCAGGACGCTGGCCATGAACGTCTGGGCCACGCTCGAGCACAAGCTCGCCTACAAGAAGGATGCCACGCCCCACGACGAAGAGGCGCACCGCAACCTGCTGAAATGCGCCGAACTCACTTCCGAGCTCGACCGCCTCATGAGCGAGACGCACCAGCTCGTCAATCGCTAGACCGAACGGCGTGCTCGGGCCATGTGCGGACGGTTCACGATGCTTGCCTGGGAAGAAGTTGCCCAGGTAATCGAGGAAATCGAAACGGGGCGCAAGCTCGCCCTCGCAGCGGGCGCTGTGTCAAACGAAGAAGCCTTCCCGGGAAACACCGCGCCCGTTATCGTCTCGGGAACCGACATGATCGAGCCGCGCCAGCTCTCCTGGGGTTTCGTGTTGCCCGATACAGGCAAGCTCGTGTTCAACACACGTCTGGAAACAGCAGCAAGCTCACGGTTCTGGAGCGAGGCATACGAAAGGCGGCGCTGCGTCGTCCCCGCCTGGGCATTCTGCGAAACGCATCGCGAGCAAACAGCTGCAACCGCCTCAGGCAGACGCGTCAAGCAGGCGTATCGCTTCTCGCGTCCAGACGATGGGCCGCTGTTGATGGCGGGCATCTGGCAAGACGACCGCTTCTCGGTTATGACGACCATGCCAGACGCTACCGTAGCACCAGTTCACGACCGCATGCCCCTGCTGCTGGACAGCCCGCAAGCACTCGACTGGCTTGTGGGCAACGAGCCCGAACGTTGCGGGTTCGAGCTGACGAAGGCGCCCGTCTATCCCACCGCCCCTGTGCATGACGGCGGCGAACAGTTAGGGCTGTTCTAGACGGGCGCGCCTCGCACGCACGCCTAAAGCCCGCGAACCCCTAGGTTTCGTCCAGCCAGCACTGGTTCGGTTCGAGCGTCTTCGTGAAAATCTTGCCTTGGTCGGCGTCGTTTTTGACTTCGTGGTACTTGAAGAGCATCTGGCCATCGGGCAGCTGCCCCAAAATCTCGATCTTGCCCGTGGGGTGCGACATGGCGTAGCGGAAACTCTTCGCCTGCCCGTTCAAAAGCCCCCTGGCTGCGTCGACAACCTTCGCGCCACGCTCGAGCGGCACCTGGAACTGGTTTTTCACGCCCTCAACGGGACGGCATTGGAACACGTAGTACGGGATGACGCCCACACCCAGCAGGCCGCTCATGAGCCCGGCGAGCACCTCGGGCGCATCGTTTACGCCTGCCAGCAACACCGTCTGGTTGCGCAGCACACACCCGGCCTGCTGCAGCATGCGAATAGATTCGATGGCTTCGGGCGTCAGTTCACGCGGATGGTTGAATTGCGTGACGACGACAATCTGCTTCTTTTTGCCATAGCGCTCCAACAGCGCCGGCAGCTCGCCATCATCGAGGGTGATGCGCTGCGGGAACGAAACCGGCGTGCGCGTTCCGAAGCGGATGAACTTGAGATGCGGAATCTGGGTGAACCGCTCGAGATACCGCTCGATAATCTCATTGGAATTCAGGAACGCGTCGCCACCGGAAATGAGCACGTTGTCGACTTCCTCATGCGCCTGGACATACGCCACCATCTCGTCGAGATGCGCGGCAATCTCTTCGGAGGAAAGCCCCACCAAACGCTTGCGAAAGCAGTGACGGCAGTACATGGCGCACTGGTTCGTGGACAGGATCATCACCGTCTGATGGTACTTGTGCTGCATACCCTGGACAACCGTATTGTCCGCCTCGCCCGAAGTGTCCTTGCTGCCACCCTCGGAAAACTCCATGCCAAGCGGCACGCACATCTTGCGGATGGGGTCATTGGGATCGTCGGGGTCAACGAGGTCAAGATAGTAGGCAGGAATGCAGACAGGATAGCGTTCCTCGATTTTCTGGAGCTCCGCAAACTCGTCGTCGGGGATGCCGAGCACGTCTTTCATGCTTGAAACGCTTCTATAGCTTTCCTTCAGAAGTTCCTGCCACCTTTTCATCTTTGACTACGCCTCTTCTCGCTGCACGACGCCGATACCCTTCCCTCGAAGGGCCGCAAAAAATTATCAATGGATAAAATAATTCTACACGCGAAATTAAGCGAAGGGAAAAATAGTTTCCCAGCTGTCAGGACGACCGGAAAAACCGCAGGTCAAGACGGTGTGTCTGCGGCGTAAGAACAGACCTGGAGCGCTTTTGGCTGCTCCTGCACCTCTTTCGTATCACACCCATATGCGAACATACGTTCGTAATCAAAAGAACTAACGGCGAGCGGGGAGATGACGCGTGTGGCACCGGACAAAAGCGTGCGCACCTATGTGACGGCCATCGTGCGTGTGAGTGCATCGGGCAGCGAAGTACCGCTCGCCGTCACGCTGCCCGACGGGCGCACATACGAAGTCAGCAAGGTCACCACCACGCAGAAGGTCGGCGGCAACTGCGAGCGGCTCACCGTCACCATCGGGCAGCGCACCACCAACCTCTGGCGCGACACATCGGGGTGGGGCGGCACGCGCTGGTACGTCATCATGCGCGACGCTCTCAACAACCCCTTCGCCGACGCCGCGCGCGAATGGGTGCCGTAGGGTCAGGCCGCCTTCCGCTCTGCCTGCGCGGCCTTTGCAGCGTCCTTCTTCTTCAGCGGAAACGTCTCGCTCACCACGATGGCAACGAAGATGAGCACGAAACCGATAACCAAGCGCAGTGTTAGCATCTCGCCATAGAGCAGGATGGAGAACATGACACCGAACACCGACTCCAGCGAAAGTAGAAGCGACGCCTGAGCGGGCGGTACGTAGGCAAGTGCCACGTTCTGAATGCCGAAGGCGACAATCGAAGCGAAAATGACGAGGAATGCGAGCTGCGCGATGATGACCGGGTCGGCGAGCGCGGCTGCGGGAAACGCCTCGGTCCCCGCCCCGAGCGCCAAGCCGCACAGCCCCTCCGTGACGAACTGGATCGCCGTGAGCGCGAGCACATCGGCAAAGCGCGAGAACTTCGACACGCACACGATGTGGATGGCAAAAAAGAGCGCGCACAGCAGCGTCAGCCCCTCGCCCAGCCCCATCGACAGCCCCTCGCCGGAGCTGCTCACCGACACGAGCCAGATACCCGCGATGGCCAGCACGGCAGCGCCGATGTTGAACACGGTGGGACGCCGGTGCGCGATAATCCACCACAGGAACGGGACGATGACGCAGTAGGTGGCCGTGAGAAACGCGTTGATGCCCGGCGTGGTGTGCTGCAAGCCGACGGTCTGCGCGAAAAACGCAGAGAAATCGAGGATGCCCAGCACGATGCCCATACCCAGCACTTTAAGCGAAAACGAGCGGATGACGCGCTTGCGCAGGATGACGAGCAAGATGATGCCCGCCGTCGTGAAGCGCAGGCCAAGCAGCCAAGCGGGCGGGATGACCTCGACGGCGTCTTTCATGACGACGAACGAGTAGCCCCAGATCATCGTGGCTACCACGATGAGCGCCTTATACACGCCTGCCGGCACCTTGTCGAGCTTTCCCATGTCCATCCTCGCGAACGCTTTCGGACTCAGTTGTAACCATGAGATTTTGCAACTGTTCGGCGCGTGCGGAAAGAGGCGTCGGGATGAAGACGCGGGGAACGCCGGTAAGCGCGAAACGCATATCGCACATGCGACCGCCGCCGCGTACATCAACCGGTCGTTTAGCATCGACTGCAAGAGGCGCCGCGTCCTGTTCACAGATGGTTTATCATCGAAACGTACGCGAACTCATGGCCCTTCGCCGCTCGAGCGCGAAAGTTGAACCTGCATGACGAAAGCGAGATGATTCGATGTATTGCACGCACTGCGGAACGAGCTTGCCCGACGACGCCCAGCTCTGCACGAGCTGCAGCCAATACCCGCGCGGCCCGCAATGGACCTGCCCCAAATGCGGAACTTCCAATCTATCCGACACGCTGGTCTGCCCCTCATGCGAATTCGCCCTTGGCGGCACCTCGCAGGCGCAGCAGGAGGACGTACCGCAGAAAGCCACAGGCGAGCAAGCTGCAGCTGAGCAGCCAGCACCTGCTGCGCATGATGCCGGTGCCGCCAAGAAGCGCCCTGCACGCGCGCCCATCGTCATCGCCTGCGCAGCGGTCGTGGTCATCGTCGCCATCATCGCAGGCATGGCGGTCATGAAGGTCGGGCCGTTCGCGCCGAAGGAGAACCCCGTCATAAGCTTGGCCGAGGTCGCCGACGAGGCCTGGAGAGCCTACCTGCAAGACAACGTCGACACCAACGAGAGCGGCATCATCTCCGATGAGGAGGCGCTGGCCGTCACCTCGATAGGCTCACCCGATGAAAGGGACGCGCAGGGCAACGGCATCTCCGAGCTGGGGATCGCCGACCTGACGGGCATCGAGCAGTTCGTCAACCTCACGACGCTCGTCTGCTCGGGCAACAAGATACCCGCGCTCGACCTCTCAGCAAACACCCAGCTCACGGGCATCATCTGCAACGATAACGGCCTTTCCAGCCTGACCCTGCCCGAAACGGACACGCTGACCACCTTGCATGCCACCGGCAATTCGCTCGACAAGGTCGACCTGTCGCACACGCCGTCCTTGTCAGACATCCAGCTCGACAAGGACACGGCCATCGTGGGAAGCAAGATGACCGACGAGGACGCCCAGACGGCAATCGAGGACATGACCGCCCTGTACTTCACCGCGGCTTCCCACGGCGAGGCGCTGAGCAGCGCCCCGTTGAAACCCCGCAAAAACTCGGAATTCGACGCGATGCTCATCTCGGGCATGCTGTATTCCGAACCAAACCACAAACGCCCCACGCTCGAGGAGCCGTACAAAACCTACGGCATCGACTGCGAGAAGACCGATGCCAGCACCTTCCACCTTTCCGACAAGGCAATCCGCCAGATACTCGCCTCGTTCTACGGAGCCGCGCCCGACAGCACCAGCTACCTGGACGGTACGCCAATCACCGCCAGGGAATCTGACGGCTGGCGTGTCTATACCGGCAGCGTCGCCCTGACCCAGACCGTGAAGTCGAGCAAATGGAAAGCCTACGGACGTTTCGTGACCTCCAGCATCACCATCACCACGACTGATGGCCTTGGCGGCAAAGACGAGTACCACCTGACCGTCAAAGCGAAAAAGGACGACGAGAGCGTGTTCGGGTACCACCTCGTCTCGGTCAAGGTCGCCTCGAAGAGGACGCTGAGCACGGGCGCTGCATCGACAGGCGGCGCGAGCTCCGGCAGCTCGTCGAAAGTCACCGATTACGAAGCGCACCTGCGCAGCGAGCTTGACAAGCTCGGACTGCTGGACGGCTCGGACGGCTTCGAGATCGAATCCGAAGACTCCGCCAAAATCGTCGGCCGTACCTACAACGACCTTCCCGACCACGTCGCCACGACGGGACGCTACGTTCTCGACAAGGAAACCCTCAAGATCACCGACGACTGGTCAGGCGAAGTTCTGAACTAACAGTAAGCAGACACGCGACGCAAGGCGGGCTGGGCATATTCGCACCGGCCCGCCTTTTGCGACCACCGCCATCGGCAGAGAGTTGCGAATGCGAATCTGGTGGTTACCATGATTCATGGCAACCAGATGGAATTAGGGAG
>CASDTD010000187.1 GCA_949283445.1 uncultured Coriobacteriia bacterium
CGGCAAGACCTACGATTACGTGCCCGAGCAGCAGACGGCGTTCCATCACGCCAAGCCCGTGTACGAGGAGATGCCCAGCTGGCAATGCGATATCTCGGGCTGCCGCAGCTTCGACGAGCTGCCTCAGGAAGCCAAAGACTACGTGGAGCGCATCGAGGAGCTGTGCGGAGCGCCCATCACCATCGTCACGGTGGGCCCGGAGCGCAATCAGACCATCATGAGAGGCTGGGAATAACATGAACATCCTGCTTGTGGGTTCGGGCGGGCGCGAATGCGCCATCGCCACGTCGCTTGCCGCATCGCCGGAATGCGACGAGCTGTTCATCGCGCCGGGCAACGGCGGCATGGCGGCCATCGGCACCTGCGTCGAGCTCGACGCGGAAGACGGCGCGGCGGTCGTGGCCTTCGCGCAGGAGCACGACTGCGGGCTCGTGGTCGTGGGGCCGGAAGCGCCGCTGGTCGCGGGCGTGGCAGACGCCGTGCGCGCGGCGGGCATCAGCTGCTTCGGGCCGGGCGCAGACGGCGCCCGCATCGAAGGCTCCAAGGATTTCTCGAAGGCGCTGATGGTCAAGTACAATCTGCCCACGGCAGCCTACGGCACCTTCACGGATGCGGCGTCCGCGCTGGCCTACGTGGAGCAGCAGGGCGCACCCATCGTCGTCAAGGCCGACGGCCTGGCGGCGGGCAAGGGCGTTACCGTCGCGGCCACCATCGAGGAGGCGCGTGCGGCGGTGGAGGACTGCTTCGACGGGCGCTTCGGCGATGCGGGTGCCACCGTCGTCATCGAGGAGATGCTCAAAGGGCCGGAGTGCTCGCTTTTGGCGTTCACGGACGGGGTCACGGTGCTGCCCATGGCGCCGGCGCAAGACCACAAGCGCGCCTACGAGGGCGATACTGGCCCCAACACGGGCGGCATGGGCGTGTACTCCCCGGTGCCCATCGTCACCGACGAGGAGCATGCGGCCATGGTCGACATCATGGAGCGTGCGGTGGCCGGCATGCGCGCGGAAGGCATCGATTATCGCGGCGTGCTCTACGGCGGCTTCATGCTGACCGAAGACGGCCCCAAGCTGTTGGAATTCAACTGCCGCTTCGGCGATCCGGAAACGCAGGTCGTGCTCCCGCGCCTGGAAACGGATTTGGCCGAGGTCATGCTGGCCTGCGCCGAACAACGCTTGTCCGGCGTGCAGCTTTCCTGGAAGCCCGACTGGGCGGTGAGCGTCGTGCTCGCCAGCAAGGGCTATCCGCTTTCCTATGAGAAGGGCTTTCCCATCAGCGGTATCGAAGACGCCGAGGCGCTGCCTGGTGTGCACGTGTACCACGCTGGCACCAAGCTGCAAGACGGCGTCTTTTACACGAACGGCGGGCGCGTGCTCAACGTCACGGCGCTCGGTCCCACGTTCGAGGAAGCGCGCGATTTGGCCTATCAGGCGTGCGACCTCATCAGCTGGGAAGGCAAGACGCTGCGCCGCGATATCGGCGCGCGCGCCCTGAGGGGGCGTGCCGCATGGGAGAGCTGATCGAGAACCAGGATTTCCCGGAGCTTGAAGAACGCATTCTCGATTCGTGTCGTGCCTATGACGGCGGTTTCCTGAAAGTCGACCGCGTGGGCATCGAGCTGCCCAACGGGCAGCGCAAGGTGCACGAGGTGGTCAGGCATTCGGGCGCGGTGGGCATCGTCGCCATCGACGACGAGGGGCACATCCTGCTTGTGCGCCAGTACCGCACGGCGCTCGAGCGCGTCACGCTGGAGATTCCAGCGGGCAAGATGGAGCCGGGCGAAGACCCGCTCGAATGCGCCAAGCGCGAGCTTTCCGAAGAGACGGGCTACAGCGCCGACAACATCGAGTATTTGGCTCCTGTCGTGACGGCGGCCGGCTATTCCGATGAAATCGTGCATCTGTTCATGGCGACGGGGCTGCACGCGGGTGCGGCGCATCCGGATGACGACGAGTTCGTGGTCAGCGAATGGGTGCCGCTCGACGTGCTCATCGATTCGGTGCTCGACAAGCGCGTCGAAGATTCCAAGACCATGATCGCGGCGCTTATCTGCGACGCGATACGGCACCGCCTGTAGGGCGGGGCCCCGGGGTACGTGCGGGGGTTCGTGAGGCTCGAATCTTGGCGTGTGACGGAGTTCGCGAATCTCACTTGGAGTCCCTGCCAGAAAACACGCGATTGGAGAGCAGAAAACGAACGAATGTGCTCTCCAACTTGCGATTTTTTGGCGAATTGCCATTTTCAGGCGAGTTGGAGAGCAAAATGACGTGAAAACTGTTCTCCAACTTCCTGTTTTTTGGCACGGGGCTTCCAGAGAGGCCCGAAAGGCGTGCTGGAGATGACGTGAACCGCCTGCCGGGCGGGCGTTGAACGAAGAGAGACGAGAAGAAAGGTACGAGGTATGAGCGAAGCAAAGCCGCTGGTCGGCATCATTTTGGGTTCCAAGTCGGACCTGCCCGCGATGGACGGGTGCAAGGAGATGCTCGAGAAGTTCGGCGTC
>CASDTD010000188.1 GCA_949283445.1 uncultured Coriobacteriia bacterium
CGCAGGTCGACGACGTGCCCGGCGCTCATGGCGCGGGTGTCGCCGACGACGGTGCAGAGGAGGCGAGCCGATAGTGAAGCGGTGCCAGCAACCGACGTTCGAGCCGGCGCGTGTCGGCGATGTCCGCGCCTTCGCGGAAGAGTTCAAGCGCCAAGGGTACATGTTCGTCAACATCAGCGCGACGACCTGCGCCGACCATTGCGATGTCCTGTACGTCTTTCGCGCTTCGGAAGGCGCTGGCGAGCTCGTCGGCAAGACGGTCAGCGTGAAGCCAGGCGAGCAGGTCAGCTCCATCACGGAATTCTATCCGGCTGCGTTCGTGTTCGAAAACGAGACGCATGACCTGTTCGGCGTCGAGTTCTCGGGCATAAGCATCGACTACGAGGGCAATTTCTACAAGCTGTCCGTCGCCTATCCCATGAACCCCAAGGCATCCGCTCAAGACAAGGGGCGCGAAGGGCAGACGCATGTGGATGTCGACATCGAGAGAGGGGAGGCGTAAGAGGCCATGGGCAAGAAGACGATCGTCCCCTTCGGCCCGCAGCATCCCGTGCTGCCGGAGCCGGTTCATCTCGACCTCGAGCTCGAAGACGAGAAGGTCCTGCGTGCCATACCCCGCATCGGGTACGTGCACCGCGGTCTAGAAAAGCTCGTCAAGAAACGCGATTTCACGCAATTCGTCTACGTCACCGAACGCATATGCGGCATTTGCTCGTTCGGCCATTCTCTGGGGTATTCCCAGTGCATTGAGCAGCTCATGGGCATCGAGGTGACCGACCGCGCGGAATACCTGCGCGTCATTTTCCACGAGCTCTCGCGTATCCACAGCCATCTTCTGTGGCTTGGTCTCATGGCCGACGCGTTCGGGTTCGAAGCGTTGTTCATGCACTGCTGGCGCCTGCGCGAGCAAGTCTTGGACATTTTCGAGGCGTGCACCGGCGGCCGCGTCATCTTCTCGGCATGCGACGTCGGCGGCTTTCGGCAGGAAATCTCCAACGAGGAGCTTTCCGGCATCGTGGTCGTGCTTGAGAAGCTCAAAGAGGAGTATCTCAGGATAGCCAAGACCTTCTTCGACGACATGTCGGTCAAAGACCGTATGGTTGGCTGCGGTGTTCTCACCAAAGAGCAAGCGCTTGCGCATTCCATGGTGGGGCCGTTCGCCCGCGCTTCCGGCGTGGTGACCGACGAGCGCCTCAACGGCATCGGTGCCTACGGTGCGCTTTCCACGTTCGAGCCCGTGCTTTCCGACCAGGGCGACTGCTATGCGCGCTGCGACGTGCGCGTGCGCGAAGTGCTGCAGTCCATCGACATCATCGAAGAGCTCGTCGACAAGATTCCCGACGGAGACGTGATGGTGCCGGTGAAAAAGCAGCCCGAAGAGGGCGCCGAGACGATGATGACGCTCGAACAGCCGCGCGGCATGTGCTTCTATTACGCGAAGGGCAACGGGACGAAGTTCCTCGAGCGCATGCGCATCCGCACGCCGACGTCGCAGAACCTCTCCGGTCTGGTCGCCGCGTTGGCGGGGTGCGATTTCGCCGACGTGCCCATGATCATCCTCACCATCGACCCGTGCATCAGCTGCACAGAAAGATAGGGGTGCGATATGGGAATCATGAAGCTCGTGCCCATGACGCTGGCGAGCCTGTTCAAGAAGGCGCCGACGCGCAAGTACCCGTACGAGACGCGGGAGCCGTTTGCCCGCACGCGTGGGAAGGTCGACCTCATCGACATCCACGATTGCATTTTCTGCGGCATGTGCGAACGTCAGTGCCCGGCAGACGCCATCAAGGTCGACAGGAAGGCGTCAAAATGGACGTACTGGCCGTATAAATGCATCGCCTGCGATTCGTGTGTGCGTGCCTGTCCGAAAAACGACATCGAGATGTCGCCCGAGCGCCCCGCAGTCTCAACCGACGTGCACGTAGTCGTGGAATATGCGTTGACTCCTGAGGAAATTGCCGAAAAAGAGCGCATCGCAGCCGAGAAAAAGGCTAAGATTCTGGCAGCTCGAAAAGCGAAGCAGCAACAAGAGGCGGCTCAAAAAGACGCCGAAAACAACGAGAGCTGAACAGACGGGGAGTAAGAGGTTTTGACTGAGACGGGTGGCATGGACGGCAGACCGGCCGACGCATCGGAAGAAGTGACCGACCGCATTCTGACGGTTCCGAACGTCGTTACGCTGGTCAGGCTCGCGCTGCTGCCCGTTTTCCTGTGGCTCGAGTTCGGCGCTCATCAGGAAATCGCCGCGCTTGTGGTGTTCGCGGTCGCTTCCGGCACCGACTGGGTCGACGGGCAAATCGCCCGACGCACGCACCAGGTCTCCAAGCTCGGCAAGCTGTTCGACCCGTTCGTGGACAGGCTGCTCATCGCTGTGGGCGTCATCGCCGTGTTCTTGCTGGGGCGCGTCCCGCTGTGGATTCTGCTGTACCTCATCTGCCGTGACTGCATCCTGCTCATCGGTGGCAAGATTCTGCTCTCCACGGTGGGCAAGGTTCCCGCCGTCATCTATCCGGGTAAGTTTGCGACGGCGTTCATCATGTTCGGCTTCTGCTTTCTGCTCTTGGGGCTTCCGTCCGTTCCCGGCTTGGGCATCGAAGGTGCCCCGGCTTGGCTGCCGGGCTTCGGCGCCGAGCCCGCCCTGTTCGGCATGTGGCTCATCTACGCGGGGCTTATCTGCTCGATC
>CASDTD010000189.1 GCA_949283445.1 uncultured Coriobacteriia bacterium
CTGCTTGCCGGCTGCGATTCCATCCGCGACGTCATGGCGTTCCCCAAGACCGCGAGTGGCTCCGACCTCATGAGCGCGGCACCCAGCGAGGTTTCCCTGGCGCAGCTCAAGGAAGTCGGCCTGCGCATCGAATAGGTGAGATTTTCCGTCCAGGACTCAAATTCTCACTTCGACATACAATGACGAGGCGCCCCGGGATTCGTTCCCGGGGCGCCGTTCGTTCACGCCCATGAGGCGAGAGCGAGGCAAGCGCTTGATGCCCGTCGCGTGTGAGCGCTAGTTTTTCCGATACGAGATGTCCGTGCGGTAGAGGTAGTCGAAGTACAGGTCCTCATTCCGGTCGACACGGTAGTAATGGAGCGAAAGCTTGCCGTCTGAGTAGGTGAGCTCGGCATTGTCGCCGATGTCTCGCCCGTTGGGCAGCGAGCTCGTGTTGAATGAGAAATTCACCGTATCCTGCGTGCCGTCGACCCCCGCGGAAATCGTCGAGAAGTTCGTGTAACGATAGAACGAGGCGCTTCCCGATACCGTTACCGAACCGTCGTCGTTGATGACGCAGGAAACATGGGCCGTGTATCCGGAGATATCTGCCGTCCAGTTGTACCAACGCCCGGTGCTTTTGTGCGTTTGCCGCACCTCGCATTCGCCGGTCGTCGAGGTGTAGTCGCCGCACATGTTGACGAAGGCCTGGTGGTCTTTGAGCGCCTGCCGCCGCTGCGCAACGGTCACCCCATTGCGCTCGAACGAACGTGGCAGGTCGGCGAACGCTTCTTGGGCAGCGGGAAGATTGCCGGATTGGTACAGCTCCTCCGCCTCATCGAAGGCAATGGTGTTCTCGCAGCGCTCGACCCATTCCTCGGCGTCCTGGTACGTGCCGGCATTGTCGAATTGCTCAAGGGCGTCTTCGAACTGCTCCGATTCGACGAGCTCCTTGCCATAGTTATAGGAGGCTTGAGCGTACGCCTCGGCAGCACCATCGACTTCCGAGCCTTCAAGCTTGCTTACCGCTGTCGAGTATTCGCCTTTTTCGAGGGCGGCCATGCCCTCGCAGAAGGTTGCGTAGCGCTTCGACGAGCTGGAACCGTCCATCGAGAAGATCGTGGCGGCGGTGGAATAGTCGCCGGACTTCATGCAGGCTTGAGCAACATCTTGAATACGATCACGGCCGCCGAGCAGCTCGGCCGCTTCGAATTCTTGGGCGGCCTGCAGATAGGCGCCGGATTCGAGTGCCTGGTTTCCCTGCCAGAGATGATAGGCAGGCACGCCGACAATGGCGCCGGCTGCAATCACGACGATGACCGCCACCGCGATGACGAGCTGTTTGCGATGAGCGGCGAAGAACGCGGACACGGGCTTTACCTTAGGCTCGGCGTCATCTGGGCTTTGCTGAGCGCTCTCGCTGCCCTCATGTTGCGAATCGGCACCCATGGTGCTGTCAAGACCAGACTGCTCCTCGTCGCCGGAAGCGGACTTTGAGTTGCTGGTTTCGTCGCCATCGTGGAGGGTTGGCTGCTCGGGTTCGGTTCGAGGCGCGCTTTCGGATTCGACGTCCTCAACAGATCGAGCCGCAGTGGAAGGGAACTCGTCGACCGACGGATTCTCGGAAGCGTCTTGCTCTGGAAGGGCTTGGCTATTCATTTCGGAAGCATTGGCGGGGAGCGCGTCGTCTTTAGGCGATGAGTCGACCATTATTCCTCCTCATAGGCAAGAATTCCAAGATCGGCAAGGGTGATGCCGAGCTCGTTGTCTTCAAAGTAGGTGCTTAGCGAGTACAGGCCACCGCAAATATCGGAAACGGTGTCGCTCGCAAAGGTTCCACCAGGCGTTTCTTCAAATTCGAGAAGGATGCCGTCGCTGGCGTCATCTTCAGCTGGAGTGTAGGAATCGAATTCCAGCTCGGTGTTCGCGGTAAAGGAAGACAGATCGAGTTTTCCTTCCCCGCTCGAGGTGTAGTCCTCACCCATAAAGGTCATTGTGGCTACATGAGAGAAATCCGTGCTTTCGCCCTCTTCGGCATCTGCGGAGGGAAGCCCGAATGAGGTGAAGTATTGACCGCCCAAGTAAAGCTGCGGGTTGGACTCGGCAACTCGTTCGACCTCAATGGAAAGATCGTCGCCATCAAGAACGAGGGTGCACTCGATGCTTTCGTAGGTATCAAATGACGGGGCAGTTTCGGGATCATCGGTGAACGGAATCTGCAGCCTCATCGCCCCGGAAGATGAGGTGCCTTCTTCTTCAATATGCTGGACAAGAATATCCCGGGGGGGGGTGTTCTTGCAGCCAGAAAGCGGAAGTGCCGCCCCTGCCATGACGGCGATGCTCGAGAACAGGGCTTCCCTACGCGTGATAATCATGATGCCATTGGCTCCTTTCATCATCTGCAGCTGGCGCGGCAAGAGGACATGCTCATTCGGCGTAGCTATACCGCGCCCCCTTTTGCGCGGGCTCTAGCCACCTAAATTGAACGTGCCGCAATGAAACGCTGCATACCTTACGAGCAATTATCTGGTTAACGTGAAATAGAATGTTGAGCAACATTCCTATTTGGTAGCACCATATATGCGAGCGGCAAATGCCGGTTGCAGAAGAGACGGCGGAACGCTTACGTTTCTGCGAGGGTTCGCTTGGCTACGCTCCGCCGTGGATGAGTTTTCAGCTGCATGCCCTTTTCAGATGACGTGACTTCATTGCTCCTCCTCAAAGGCTTCGATGCCAAGGTCGGCAAGGGTGAAGCCGAGCTTCTGCTCTTCGAGATAGGCAGCAAGCGACGTGAGTGCGCTGCAGATGTCGGCGTGCGTGTCGGCGACGAAAGATCCGCCCGGTGTCTGCTCGAATTCAAGCTGA
>CASDTD010000190.1 GCA_949283445.1 uncultured Coriobacteriia bacterium
CCCTTTACCCTGTTCGCCCTCGACGAGCAGAACAGCTGGGAGGCGTACCGCAGCTCCCTGCCGCTTACCAGAGGCAGTGTCATCTGGGGCCGCGCGCTCGCCATCATCGTCGCCACGGTGGTGACCGCCGCTTTGGGTGCCCTTATCACCGTGGTGTTTTATTCAATAGCCATCGCCTTTCCCGGCTTGGGTCTGTCGGTCGAAGGCGTCTCCCCTGCCATCATCGCGTTCGGCGGCGCCTGCGCGTTCGCGTTGTGTTCGGTACTCGCAGCCGTTCTCATGCCGCTTGTGGCGAAGTTCGGCCTGACGAAAGGCGTGCGCTTCATCCCGCTGGCGTTCCTCGTCGTCTTCTTCCTCGCCATATGGGCGTTGAACTCGGGCGGTGCCACGCGGGTGCTGGGCACGGCGTTCGAAAGCATCGCGACAGGCAACCTCTGGCCAGTGGTGGGCATCCTGATCGTCGTCGCGCTCGCAATCTACGCAGCTGGCACCCTCATCGCCGCCAGGCTCTACGAGACACGCGAGTTCTAGGAGAGTGCGAGCGAGACCGGGCGGGCACGGCCTCGACACGCCCCGCCCTTCTCGTGCCAGAAAAACACGAGTTGGAGAGCAGATTACCCTTCATTCTGCTCTCCAACTCACCGTTTTTTGGAACGCTATCTCGTCAGCGGGCAGCCAAGAGCGCGTGACCCGCCAATTCACCAGCGACATGCGGCACCTTACCCCCGGCATGCCTCCTCAATGCGCAACGAGAGCATGGCGCCGGTGTCGTAGGCCACGCCGCCGGGCTCGTCCACGTCGCTTGCCACGTTGAAGCCCACCAGGCGTTCGCTGCCATCGGGCTGCTCCTCGAAAATGCAAGCGACAGTCATCTGGTCGTCTTCGGTAAGCTCGACGCGCATGCCTTCGCCTGCCTGCGAGATGCCAGCGGAAATGAAAAGCGTTCCGTTGACGGCGATGGTGTTGGTCATGAACGCGCCGTGCCAAGCATCCGCCTCGCCGGGCATTTCGCCCGCCAACTCAGCCGCCATCGCACGGCCCGCGCACTGCCCTTGCAACGCCGCCGTTTTCCAGATGCCCAGAATGCGTTTCTCTCCGGAAATGAGCTCGGTTGCCTGCGCACAGTCACCCGCGGCGAAGACATCGGAAGCGCTCGTGCGCATGAAATCGTCCACCACGATGGCGCGGTCGATGTCCACAGCACCTTCGGGCAGAAACGACAGGTTGCTCCGCACGCCATGCGCTACCACAATCTCGTCGAAAGTCTCCACATCTCCGCCGGAAAACGCGACTTCCAGCTCACGATGCCCGTCGGTGCCCTCGCGCGGCGTCACGCTGGCAATGGTCTGCTCGAAGCGCATGGAGAGCCCCTGCGCCGCAAGACCACGCTGGAAGCGCTCGGCCGTCTCAGGTTGAGAAGAGACGTCGAGAATATGCGCGTTCATGCCCACCAGCGAGACCTCGAGCCCGCAGTTCAGCGCCGCCTCCACGCTCTTGAGCGCAATCATGGACGCACCGCTCACCAGTACGCGTTTGCAGTCAGGGCGCGCGAACGCCTCTTTCATACGGGCGGCATCGTCCATCGTGCGCAGCACGAGCGGGTCGTAACCACAGTCCTTGGGAAAACCGAAGGTCATGGCGCGTGCCCCGACGCTGATCAGGCACTTGTCATAGGAGTACTCCTCCCCCGCCTGCGTGCGAATGACATGCGCCGTCGGGTCCAACGCCGTGACATGCGTGCTCGGCACGAGATCGATGTCGAGATCGGC
>CASDTD010000191.1 GCA_949283445.1 uncultured Coriobacteriia bacterium
CTGCAGCTGCTCTGCCTGTTCGTCGCGCTCTTCGTCTTCCAAGTCGGGGCGGCGCACGACGATGTTGACGCCATAGGAGCGGTCGACCACGCCCGGA
Source organism: uncultured Coriobacteriia bacterium (assembly GCA_949283445.1). The sequence continues at coordinate 98 of CASDTD010000191.1, forward strand.
TCGCGTACGCCCAAAGGCCCGGGTGCGCGCACGTCGCTGTCAGAGCCACCGTCGGCAGGGCCGCCGGTGACAGCAGAAACGGCGGCATCGTAAAACACGCCGTCGTCCATGACGGGGGCAAGACGCCGCGCCAGGTGTTTGTTCAGGTAACCCAGCTGCGTGCCGTCGAGCAAAGTCACGGCGATGGCGTTTGCGTCCATCTCGTTTTCCGGTTGGCGGACGAGGGAAAGCTCCACTCCCGCCTCCAAGGTGGCGAGCACGCTTTGGCGGTTTTCGAACGTGACCCCGACGACCTTGGTGTTGAAACGAGCCGTCTGCGTTATGCCCGCGTAATCCCCCTCATCGGCGATTTCCTCGCTATGCGCGAACAGCTCGCGCACACGGGCGTCGATGTCGGTCTCTTCCGGCGGGCGGCCCGCATGCACGCGTATGTTCTTGGTCATGAGCTTGGGCGTATAACGCCCCTGCCATTCGTCGACGTTCGCCTCGAAGATGATGTCGCACACCTGCGCGCATGCGACGAGCTTTTCGATGTTAGGGGCATTGAAGTAGATGCCCGAAACCTGCGAGACGCCGTCGGTTGCCACGTAGCGGAAGTGCACGCCCTGCTTGCCGCAGGTGTCGCGCCGCTCCATGAAGACGTTTTGCGCGACGAGCAGCGGAACGGGGTTCGCGTTACCGAACGGCTGGAGGCGCTCGAGCTCATCGAAGCCCTCGACCGTGCACTCGGAAAGGTCTGCCGTGGCATCGACCAGATGGCTTGGCTGCGGAGACTCCTGCACGAACGAGGAGATGTTGGCGCACAGAGCGCTGCGCAGCTCGTCGAGCTTTTCGGCGGGAAGCGTGATGCCGATGGCAGCCGAATGCCCGCCAAACTTCTCGAACAGATTGCTCGCCGTGCTCGCGAGGCCGAACAAATCAAGCCCGTTATACGTCCTGCCTGAACCGCGGGCCACACCGTCTTCGATGGTGAAGATGATGGCGGGGCGCTCGTACTTGCGCGCGATGCGCGATGCGACGATGCCCTTGACGCCCTCGTGCCAGCCTTCCCCGCCAACCACGATGACCGGCTCCCCGGAAAACTCGCGCTCGAGCCGTTGCTCGACTTGCTCGGCAAGTTCCGCCTCGACGTTGCGGCGTTCGTCGTTGATGCCCTCGAGAGCGGCGGCCAGGCATTCTGCCTGCTCACGTTCGTCGGAAAGCAGCAAATCGAGCGCTACCGTCGCATCCCCCATGCGCCCGGCAGCGTTGAGGCGCGGGATGAGCGAAAACGAGAGCCGCGTCGAGGTAATGTCCTCGGGCTTGACGTTGCAGATGGTTGCCAGCGCGGCAAAACACGCACGCGGAGCGTTATTGATGCGACGCACCCCGTCGGCCACCAGCGCACGGTTCTCGCCTTTCAAGGGCATGAGGTCGGCAACGGTGCCCAGCATGGCGAAATCGGTGAGCTCACGCCACAGGTCGGGCTGCCCGAAGCGCTGTCCCAGCAAGCAGATGAGCTTCAGCGCGACGCCGGCACCCGCCAGATCGCGCGAGGGGTTGTTCTCGTCCAGCTTCGGGTCGGCGACGGGCACGCCACACGGCACGTGCTCGCCCGGCTCGTGATGGTCGGTGATGGCGACGTCGATGCCTCGGGCGAGCATCGAGGTAACCTCGGCAGCGCACGAGATACCGCAGTCGACGGTGACGATGAGGCCAGGATCGTAACGCATGCCGCGCTCGATGGCCTTCTCGGAAAGCGCGTAGCCCTCCTCATAGCGGTGCGGGATGAGCCCCACGACATCGGCCCCCAGCGAGCGCAGGCCACGCACGGAAACCGTGGTGGCCGTGATGCCGTCGACGTCGAAATCGCCGAAAATCAAGATGCGCTTGCCCGCGCGGATGGCGGCCTCGACTTTATCGGCAACGGCGACGAGCCCGGGAATTTCCGCCGGGTCATGCCAGTCACGTTCGAGCGAGGGCGTGAGAAACTCGTCAACGGCCTGGGGCGTAGCAATGCCGCGCGCGACGAGCACGCGTGCAGTGAGCGGCGCAAGGCCACAGCTTTTGACAATCGTCTCCACTGCAGCCTCGTCTACAGGCGCCACTTCGTAATCGTTCATGTCATCTGTCTTCATATCCATGCGCTAGATTGTGGCACAAGACAGTGACAAAAATATGGCGGACGGCAAGTTTTTACTCTTGCCCGTCTTCTCCACGTTGGGAATCCGCGCTTTCGTTTGCGGAGTTCCCGCTCTCGGGCTTGCGGGCTTCCTGCTCGGCAGCTTCATGCTCGAGCTTTTCTTCCTTGCGCTTGGCCTTCATGTCCTTGCGCGCCTGCAGCAGCATCTCCTTGGTGAAGGTGGATTGCACGACCTCATAGGGGTACTTCTTCTCCAGACGGGCAAACTCAGGCTGGCGGCATTTCCACAACGTGTACAACGGCGCGGAGATGATCAGCGTGGAATAGACGCCGATGACCATGCCGCAGAACATCGCGAACGCGAAGTCGAGCAGGGTATCGGTGCCCAAGATGAGCATGAGCACGACGGGGATGATCGACGTGATGGACGTGTTGAGCGAACGGACGATGATCTCGTTGATCGAGCGGTTCGCGCAGGTCTTCATGCTGCATTTCATCTGCGGGCTCGCGTTCTTGTTGATGCGGTGGAACACGACGATGGTGTCATAGAGCGAGTAGCCGATGATGGCGAGCAGCGCCGCGATAACGTCAGAGGTTATCTCCATATGGAAGGCCATGCCCGCCCATGCGTAGATGCCGATGACGATGATCATGTCGTGGAACAGCGTGACCAGCGCGACCACGCCCATGCGCGGTTCGCGGTAACGCACGGCGATGACGATGAGGATGCCGATGCACGACAGGATGAAAGCCAGAATCGAGCTCCAGATGACCGACGCGCCCCAGCTTGCGCCGATAGTCTCGACCTGCGCGTTCGTCGTGTCGATGTTCAGCTGCTGTTCAACGGACGCCATGATGGCGTTGGAGTCGTTGGAGTTGGTGTCGGTCGTCTTGATGATGAAACCGGGGTCGCCCTCGGCATCTTCAGAGGTCTGGACCGAGGAAATCTGGGAATCCAGGCCAAGGTCGTCGGCCGCCTTCGTGAAAGCGTCCGTAATCTGCTGCTCGGTGATATCGCCGGTCTTGTTGATCTGGATGGACGTGCCGCCGGAAAATTCCGTGCCCAACGTGAGCGCCGAACCCGTCGTGAACAAGCTGACGAGCAGGCCGATGATGGACAGAGCGATGAGGCAGCCGGAAAGGATGAACCCGGGCTTCCACAGCCGCACGAAATTGAACTGCTTGTGTGGGCGCAGAGAGTACATGCTACCTCACCTCCTTCAGGTGGAACTCGCCTTCGTTGACGTCATCGACCGTCCCCCAGAAGCCGGGATGCTTCTTGATGACGCGCGGCCCCAAGATGCGCATGATGGGCCCGCTGAACAGGAACATGATGACGAGGTCACAGATGATGCCGAGCGCCAGCGTCAAACCGAAGCCGCGCACGTCGCCCATGGCGAAGAAGTACAGGATGAGCGCGGAGACCAAGGTGACAATGTCCGCGTCGATGGAGGTGAAGATACCCTCGCGCACACCGGAGCGCGAAGCGGTCTTGACGGATTTGCCTTGACGA
>CASDTD010000192.1 GCA_949283445.1 uncultured Coriobacteriia bacterium
CTTCGTGACCCTCGAGAACCACTTCCGCGACATGTGCGACATCGAGTTCACCATCGAGCAGGGCAAGCTGTGGATGCTGCAGACCCGCGTGGGCAAGCGCACCGCCGCCGCCGCGCTGCGCATCGCCATCGAGATGGTCGACGAGGGCATGATCGACGAGAAGACGGCCGTTCTGCGCGTCGCTCCCTCGCAGCTCGACCAGCTGCTGCACCCGCAGATCGCGAAAGACGCCGTCAAGAACGTCATCGCGCATGGCCTGAACGCCTCCCCGGGTGCCGCCGTGGGCGAAGCCGTGTTCTCCAGCGCCGATGCCGTCGCGGCTGTCGAAGAGGGCCGCAAGACGGTGCTGGTGCGCTGGGAGACCACCCCGGACGACCTCGCGGGCATGATCGCCGCCGAGGGCATCCTCACCAGCCATGGCGGCAAGACCTCCCATGCCGCCGTCATCGCGCGTGGCATGGGCGCCCCCTGCGTCTGCGGCGTCGAGGCGCTCAAGATCGACGCCGAGAAGAAGCAGGCCGTGGTCGAGGGCACCGACATCGTCATCAAGGAAGGCGACGTCATCTCCATCGACGGCCTGACCGGTGAGGTCATGCTGGGCGCCGTCGAGCTCGTCGAGCCCGAGATGTCCGGCGATCTGGGCAAGCTTCTGGAGTGGGCCGACAAGTACCGCACGCTGGGCGTGCGCGCCAACGCCGACAACCCGGCCGACGCGCAGCTGTCCGCCGACATGGGCGCTGAGGGCATCGGCCTGTGCCGTACCGAGCACATGTTCCTGGGCGAGCGCAAGCAGTACGTCGCCGACATGATTCTGGCCGAGAACGGGTCGCCTGAGTACGAGGCCGCGCTCGACAAGCTCTACGAAGCACAGACGGGCGACTATTACGAGATGCTCAAGTCCATGGATGGGCTGCCCGTCATCATCCGCCTGCTCGACCCGCCGCTGCACGAGTTCCTGCCCGCGCCGCGTGACCTGGCCATCGAGGTGGCCGTCGGCGAGGCGGCTGGCAAGGACATGACCGAGACCAAGCAGCTGCTCGCCGCCGCCGACAACATGGCCGAGATGAACCCGATGCTGGGCCTGCGCGGCTGCCGTCTGGGCATCGTCATGCCGGGTCTGTCCCAGATGCAGGTGCGTGCCATCGCCGACGCGACGGCCAAGCTCCTGAAAGACGGCTTCAACCCCAAGCCCGAGGTCATGATTCCGCTCGTCTCCATGGAAGCCGAGCTCAAGTACGTCCGCAACGAGGCCGAGACCGCCATCCACGAGGTGGAGAGTCGCGAGGGCGTGGATTTGTCCTTCATCGAGATCGGCACCATGATCGAGCTGCCGCGCGCGGCCGTCACAGCCGACGAGATTGCCAAGGACGCCGACTTCTTCAGCTTCGGCACCAACGACGTCACGCAGACCACGTTCGGCTTTAGCCGCGACGACGTCGAGGGCAAGTTCTTCCATGATTACGAGAACCTCGGCATCATGAAAGTCAACCCCTTCGCGACGGTCGACGACGGCGTCGTCAAGCTCATCGACATCGCGGTCAAGGGCGGACGCGCCACGAACCCCGACATCACGCTGGGCGTGTGCGGTGAGCACGGCGGCGACCCGGACTCCATCATGAAGTTCAACAAGGTCGGCCTGGACTACGTCAGCTGCTCGCCGTACCGCGTGCCGGTCGCGCGTCTTGCGGCGGCGCATGCGGCGCTCAAGAGCGAGTAAGATGGCATACGCCAGCTGAACAGTTCGTTTTGAAAGGGGGTGGGCATCGCAGGTTCGCGGTGCTCGCCCCTCTTGCTCGAAGACGATGACGATTGTTCGAGGTGAATGACGGGTGAACGTTTTGGTGACAGGAGGCGCGGCAAGCGGCAAGAGCGCCTATGCCGAGCAGCTCGCCACGAGCTGGGGCAAGCCGTGTTATTACCTGGCTACCATGTCTTCGCTCGGTTGCGAGGCGCAGTTGCGCATCGACCGCCATTTGGCCTTGCGCGACGGCAAGGGCATGGTGACTCTCGACATGGAGCAGCTCGGCGCCCAGGGCGTGCTCGACGCGATTGCATGCGCGGACAGCACCGTCTTGCTGGAGGACCTCGGCAATCTCGTCACGTCTTTCCTCTACACACGTCAGGGGACGCTTCTTGACGAAGACTGCGTGTTCGAGCGTACGATGACCTTCGTCGACGCGCTTTCGACACGTTGCGAGAACCTGATCGTGGTCTGCAGCGAGGTCGGTTCCGACGGGAGCTTCTCCGCTGCTTCCGACAGTTATGACGCCATTATCGGGCGTGTTTAGTGCGCACTCGCCGCTTCGTACGACCATGTCATCGAGGTCGTGTACGAGCAGCCGGTCGCCGTGAAAGGAGCGTGTTTGTAATGGACCCTTCAAGTTCGCCCCGAATAGGTTCTGACAGGGCGGTGGTTCGGTCATGATGCTGGTAGTTGGAGCAATCGCATCGGGCAAGAAGACCTACGTCCGGAGCCTGGGGTACTGCGAAGAGGACTTTGCGAACGCGAATTGCGATGAGGGCCGCGTGGTCTATAACGCCCAAGACCTCGTGGCGCTTTCAGAATCGGATGACGAGATGATCGAGCAGCTTGCGGGCAAGGACGTCGTCATCTGCACCGAGGTGGGAAGTGGCGTGGTGCCGCAAAGCTCGGAGGAACGTGCGTGGCGCGAGCAGGTGGGGCGCCTGACATGCGAGCTCGCCCGCCGGGCCGACAAGGTGGTGCGCATGGTGTGTGGCATTCCCACCGTCTTGAAAGACGAAGCCCTCAGATAGAACGTGTCCCCCGCCTGTGCAAGGCGGCGCTTGCCATCCCGTACGTTTGCCGTTTGATGGTATCCGCCAGCCCGATTGGGTTACGCAGACGCGCCTGCGCGCCGTATCGTGTACACAGATACACACGCCATCCATATGAGGTCGCTGGCGCATGCGAGGCACGCGTTACGGCCTGTAACCACGAGAGAGACAAAAGCACCTGCATGGGGGCGCAGAGTGCTTATAGAGCATGGATTCGACGCAGGGGGATTTGACGTTGAAAATTGTCGTCCATGAGCAAGCGGGCAGCCGCGAGATTTCCGCTGTCCAGGGGGATTCTGTACTGGATGCGCTCAGGGCCGCTGGCATTGCCGTCACCGCGACGTGCGGCGGTCACGGCGTCTGCCGCAAGTGCCGTGTCCTCGTCCACGATGACGAGGGAGTTTCCTACAAGCTCGCGTGCGAGACGCCCGTCGCCGACGGCATGGAAGTCTCGGTCGATACCAATTACGGCATGATGGTCTCGCTCGTCGGCATGCAGAGCAAGTGGGGCTCCGACGGCGCAGGCTGGGGCTACGGCTTTGCCATCGATGTCGGCACGACGACGGTCGTGTGCCGCTTGTACGATCTGGAAAGCGGCCGTTTGATGGGGACGGTCGGCAGGACCAACCCGCAGATCGTCTTCGGCGGGGACGTCATCAGCCGCATCACGGCCTGCAAAGAGGGTCATCTCAAGGACATGTCCAAGCTGCTGGGCGATTTGCTCGTGGACATGGCGCTCGAGCTGGTCAACAAGGCGGGCATCGAGCTTTCCCAAGTGTCCTATACCGTGCTTGCGGGCAATACGGTCATGGAGCATATCGCCGCCGAATTCGATCCGACCTCCATTGGCGTCGCGCCGTTCACGCCCTACACGTTATTCGGCATGGAGCTTGATTACCTTGCCTTCGAGCAGGGCAGCATTGCTGCGGGCACGACGTATTTCGCGCCGTGCATTTCGGGGTACGTGGGTGGCGATATCACCTGCGACCTGCTTGCCATCGACATCTTGAACGCGGAAGGCCCGACGCTCCTGGTCGACTTGGGGACGAACGGCGAGATTGCCCTGGGCGATGCATCGGGCGTGCTCACGTGCGCCACGGCGGCAGGCCCGGTGTTCGAAGGCGGCAACATCAAATACGGTATGCCCGCGTATCCGGGCGCCATCTCGAAGGTCACGTTCTCGGGCGGGAACTTTGGCTACACTGTCATTTCCGGTGCCGACCCGACGGGCATTTGCGGCACGGGGCTTATCGACTGCGTGGCGCTCGCGCTCATGCACGGCATCATCGACGAGACGGGGCGCATTCTTGACGACGACGAAATAGACTGCGTCTGCTCGCATGGCATGGAACGTGCCGTGTGCGAACATGACGGGCAGCGCTGCATTCAGATTTCGGATAACGTCTACGTCACGCAAAAGGACATCCGCAACCTGCAGCTTGCCAAGGCGGCCATCGTGGCGGGCATCCGCACGCTGCTGAAGGCCAAGGGCATCGACGTTTCGGAAGTGAAAGACTTCGTTATAGCCGGCGGCTTCGGGCAGTTCCTCGATCTGGGCGCGGCGGCACGTGTCGGCCTGATTCCCGACGAGCTTCTGTACTGCGCGCGCAGCGTGGGCAACAGCGCCATCGAGGGCGCGAGCGCTCTGCTGCTTTCCGACGAGGCAACCGACGAGCTCGACAGCATCGTCGGCGCCTGCGAGTACATCGAGTTGTCTGAATCGAAGGAATTCAACGAGTTCTATCTCGGCTCCATGACGTTCGCGTAGCGGGCGTTGCGCGCTGCGGTGTGCACGCTGCAATGTGCTTGGCCGCGATGCGTGGGCGAGATTGCACGCGGGGGCATTGAGGGCGTGCCATAGCATGTGTTTTCGGTTGTTTTGCGGTGTTTCCTGGTCGAGATTGTATGCTGGGGCACTGCAAGTGTGCCCCAGCGGTTTATCTTGACCATTTCAGGCTGCTTTCTG
>CASDTD010000193.1 GCA_949283445.1 uncultured Coriobacteriia bacterium
GACGAGGGGCGTTGCCACCATGATGGCGTCCCAGTTGAAAATCTGGCAGGTGGTGCAGCAACGGTTGCGCATGAGCAGCTGCAAAGGGCACCAAAACACCACGCAGACCATGTCGAACAGGAAATACCCGAGCGACCACAACAACGCCACCCGTTCGTTCAGCACGTCGAAATGCGCGAGCACGAGCGCCGCGACGGCATTGAGCACGACCCAAAACGCGATGACGGGCACTATCTCGCGCGTGCGGTCGCGATACAGCACACGCCGCAACGCCTTGCCCACGGAGAGGTCTTTCCTGTCAAACGAGACAATGCGCAGGAAATCTCTGTTATTCAAGAGTTTGCGCACGAACGAAGCTGCAGAAAAACAGCGCGGGGCGAGCTCTCCTCGCATCTTGGCAAACGCGGTCTTGCCGCTTCCCACGAGCTGCCTGCCCAGATCCGCGAGCTCTTGCACCTTCTTGCGTAGGGCCTCATGCCCGCCCCTGCACGTCACGGCCGTGGGTATGTGGTACATGCGGTACTGCTTGAGGCTTCCCAAGGATATGGGAGCGCGGGCGAAGAACTTAGTGAGAAAATCAGCAAGCAGCGCAAGAAACACGAAGTCGATGAAATCGAAACCATCTTGAATGCCGAAAGTCGTCGTGACATCGAGCGCATGCGGGTCAACCACGAACAAGGCAATGGCAACGCACAAGACGACCAGTCTGAACAGGAGCTGGACGACATAGCTGACGAACAGGCGCGTCGGCTTGGTGCGTTGGTTGCGAGCTTTGGAATTCATGAAGGCGATGGTAGCCTAAAAGAAGATGGAGCTATACGCTGACGCTGCGTTTGGCGCAAAGATCGCGAGAAACCGTGTCAGTTTTCGGCATGATGCTAAACCGGACTCCAAAGGCGTCCAACACTTTTGTCAACGTTGCGTACGTTGGGTTGCCAGTTTCCGAGAGCGCTTGGTACAAAGATTCACGCGCGAGCCCCGTTTCCTTCGCCAAGCTCGTCATCCCCCGTGCCCGGGCGATATCCCCCAAAGCAGAAGAGAGCATGCTCGGGTCTTCTCGAAGCGTTTCTTCGAGATACATGGCTATAGCCTCTTCGCTGTCCAGATGCCGCGAAGGATCGAATTCTCTGAGTTCCATATCAACGCCCTTCTTTCAAAGATGCAGCCATGTTTTTTGCTTTCTCAATGTCACGAGACTGAGAACTTTTGTCTCCTCCTGCAAGCAGGATAATGACCGTATTACCTTCCTGGATGTAATAGACACGATATCCCGGACCATAATCAATCCTAAGCTCGAAAACTCCATTGCCAACATGCTTGTAGTCGCCTGAATTGCCAGCCGCTAGACGCTTAACACGAACATCAATCTTCAGCTGCACTCGCTTGCCACGAAGCCTGTCAATCCATTTGGCGTATTCGTCCGTCTCAAGAACACGCTTTGTATTCAGTTGTGCATTCCCCAACCCGTACTGTAATTTTTATCTTACACTATGTCAATTCAGCTCAACGTCCGGTACAAAGCCACCGGACATTTCATAGCGTTCACCGTATGCCCAAGCTTCACGGTACTCAACAGTCGCATTAGTCCGATTTTGGGCTGCAAAAGCAGCGCCGAAAAATGCAATGAGAAAGTAGCGAGCGTAACTGATATTCGGGAGGAAAAATCTCTGCCAGAAACTGCAAGCCAGAAAGAATTAACCGAAAAGTATAGCCCCCTATTGGGACGCCACTGTTATTGTAATGGGCTATCTCCGGTCAGGATTTGCATCCTATTCCTCACGTCAAAGGGTTGCATAAGAGCAACCGGCGATTATCGCAATCGCAGAAAGATGGGGCTTGTTTCCCAAGCTCAGGGAATGACGTCGATTGGGATGGTATACAAGGAGGTTCATTCGACCGTTATCGTCCTCACGCTTTCTTGAGCTTTACGCGCGTTTGGTAAACTGAACTTGCAGGGCAAATGACTGGAGGGGACAATGGGCGCTTGGATGATTCGAGCCGGACACGGCGGAATCTACGCTGAAGAATGGCTCGAACTGGGGATAGTCGGAATCAACTGGGATTTTGGCACTGCAGACATTTCAAAAATGACGCGTGAGACAATTCGTCAGTCTTACAAGAAACTCCATCTTGATGAAAGTAGGCCCAAAGTTGCCGCTGCAGTAGGACAAGTGAACAGATTTGCTCATGAGCTGATACAAGGGGAGACTGTAGTAATGTACAGCCCTCAGTCTCGTTTGTATCACATTGGCCAAGTTTCAAGTGATTGCATGCCCGTGGTGGATATAGATGGGATGACCTATAAGCGCGACGTCATCTGGAATCTAGAGGCACCTCGTGATTTGTTAGCAACTTCCTCCAAAAACTCACTCGGGGCAATCTCGACAATCTTTTCCATATCTGACGAAGTTATGGCAGATTTACAGTCAGCAGCAAGCAAGCACCCCATTCGCGCCCTGTCTGCTAGTACGGACGAGACTCCAGAAGACGAAAATGATGAAGATGCACGATATGCAACGTATGATGATGGGATTGAACGCATCAAAGACCGAGTTCTGGCTCTAGACTGGGACAGCATGCAGCAGCTGACAGCGGGACTTCTCAGGTCCATAGGCTACCACGCTCGTGTTAGCCAAAAAGGGCCAGATGGAGGGCGCGATATCGTCGCTTCTCCTGATGTGTTAGGGCTTGAATCCCCACATATCGTCGTTGAGGTCAAACATCGAAAAGGCGCCATGGGCGCCCCTCAAATTCGCTCCTTTATCGGAGGTCTTCGCGCAAGCGATAGAGGCTTATACGTAAGTACAGGAGGCTTCACGAAAGAAGCAAAATATGAGGCAGATCGTTCAAACGTACCCGTAAGACTGCTCAATCTCGACGAATTTGTTCGTCTCTACATCGAGATGTATGACCAAGCGGACGAAGACACGCGCTCCATCTTGCCACTCGTACGTATCTGGTGGCCTGCATAGACCACAGTTGGTCAGCCAGCAACAAATTCAAAGGATGCATCATGTCTGATAAATTGCAAACACAACAAGAGAAGTCAATCAGCGTATGCAATGCTGACAATAATCAACACGACAGCACCATGATTCGCCTTGCACCCACTGATATCGAAATCAACCTCTCCCGTGCAACGAAGATTCCCTTTAACCAGATAGCATCGTTTGGCGTCGCATTCGCATCCCTTCCTGATGTATTTCGCACCGTCACCCAAACAACGACTCTGTCGGGAGCGACTGGATTGCTTCAGGCGTTCACGCAAGGCGGCCAAAAGCTGGATATTACCCAACTAAACAAATTCGTAGACAAATCTGGAAGTCTCAGCTCTTACTTCGACAGCGCAGGCAAACTTGGCCAGGCACGCCTTCGTGAAGCTGGTCCTCTCACAGCACAATCCGTTGCAACGCTCCCTTACGACCCAACAATGATCGCCATGGGAGTTGCCCTGTCTCAAATCAACGCGAAGCTCGATGCCATCCAGAAAACCCAACAGGAGATGTTCGACTATCTAAAGCAGAAAGACAAAGCGCGACTCCGCGGAGACCTGCAGACTCTTGCCGACATGCTCGAAGGTTATGAATACAACTGGAACAACGAGACATTCAGAAACAACAAGCACGCAAAAGCACTTGACATACGCCAAGATGCCGAACAGTCGATTATTCACCTACGGGCACAAATCAAGGCAAAGCTCAACGACAAGCCTCCGGTGGATAACCGCCTGAGAATCTCTAAACACATCGACGAAATAGTCGACCGCTTGAAAGAATATCGTCTTTCCGTATACCTTTACGCGTTCGCCACATTCCTCGAAGTGCTCATGCTGGGAAATTTCACCGAAGCATATCTGAAAGCAATGGCAGATAAAATCGAAACCCACTCGATGCGGTATCGTGAGATGTACACCGCATGTTATAACCTGCTCGAAGCAAATTCCGAAAAAGCCATAGACTCTCTTGCACTCGATGGCTTAGCATTCGTCGGCAAAAAGCTCGGCCAACTTGTCGCATCAACACCCGTCGGCAAACACACTCCTATTGACGAAGCGCTTGAAGACAGCGGAAATAAAATCGACAGTTTTAACGACGCGAAAACCAAAAAGCTGCTCAACAGTCTCGTTCAGGCAAAAGACCCGGACACCATTGCATTTCGCGAAGGGCTATTGGCCCTCGACAGCGTCTGCAACAGACCATCGCACCTTTTTGCCGACGCAGAGAATCTGTACTTGCTGCCCGCAGAAGACCACGTATGAGAAAATCGAATCGCCATGAACAGAGTTACATGCAAGTAGCAATCCCTTGAAAATCGACGACCCGCAGGATTGTCCTGCAGGTCGTCGACATGCCAACGGAGCGATATCTTTGTGTCCTACGCCGCGCGCCTTCTCGCGACGCCGCGCACGACGTTCACGCACACCACCGCCAGAAGCACCGCGATGCCCACCGGCAGCAGCGCGCTCACGACCTCCACAGACGAGGGCACGTACCCCTGCACGATGGCAAACGCGCTGTCCACCTTGCCGTAGAGCCCCGTCGACGAGGGATATGCCCAGAACGGCGACTCCGCGTTCGAGAGCTTGACAAACAGCGTCGAAGAGGAGAGCGCCGGGTACAGCAGCATCATGCGGTGCGCCAGCACGCCCACGGCAGTCGCCGCGAAGCAGACAACGAACGCCCTCTTGCTAGCCGACTTGCCCTTGGCCCACAGAAAGACCGCCGTCGCGGCGAGCAGCACCAGCTCGACGGCATACAACGGCGCATAGCGCGCGATGAGCCCCAGCGTAGCCTGTGCGGCAGACGTCCCCTCGACAGCCAGCAGTGCGACCTCCGCAAGCGTCAAGACGATGTGCACTGCAATCGCGATGGCCAGCAGCTTGCCGAAGGTACGCGCAGCCGCCTTGCCCTCGTCGGCTTTCGAGAACGCCGCGACGAACATCACCACCGCCAAGCCGCACACGCAGGCGACGGCCACGAAATCCACGACCGCGAGCGGGCTGTGCCACCACACGCGCGCCTGCATCAGCGCAAAGAGCAGACCCTCGACCACCTGCAGCGCGAGCGCTGCCGCAGCGCCCACGGCCATCCACACCTTGAGGCTCTTCCACCCACGCGCGAGGGCCACCAGGCACAAGAGCGCCACCACGATGAACGCTGTCAGGGCGACCATGTCCCAGGTGAGCGGCGAGACGGGGTTGGGGGCTAGCAGCATGGCGAGGATGTTCCACGGCGACCCGAGGTCGGCGATGATGGCGACCGCCGCGCCGATGACGCCCGCGAGCGCGATGGCTTGTGCGGGCACGGCCCAGCGCTGCAGGTGCTCCTTGCCCGACAGCACGATGCCCGCCGCGACGAACTGCGCGCCAGCGCCGAAGCCCACCAGAAACGCGAACACGCCAAGGAGCAGGCCCCAGTTCATGTTATTGCTCATGTTGGAGGTGTCGAACAGCCCCAACGCCAACATGGCGATCCAAGCGACGCCGCCCGCCACGATGCACGCCGCAGAGACGGCGAGCAGCTTTCCGTACTTGCCGATCAGCAGCTCTTTCATGCTACTCACCTTCCGTTCCACGCTTGGAGGCGATGTAGAACACCTTCGGCTTGGTGTGGTACTCCTCGCCGAGGACATAGCTGTCCTTGCCCTCCAGATACTTCGATAGCTCGGATTCTGGGTCGTCCAGGTCGCCGAAGATGCGCGCGTTGGCAGGGCAGCCCGCGCAGCATGCCGGCTCGATGCCCTGGCTGGTGTACTGCACGCAGAACGTGCACTTCTCCACCACGCCCTCGGGGCGTTCGGGCGTGTACACCAAATGCCCGTCCTTGCGCACCTCGGAGGGGTATCCGTACAGGTAGCGCCCGTCCGTGCCCGCCACGCCGTGCTCGGCGCCCCAGTTGAACTGGCGCGCGTTGTAGGGGCAGGCCGTCATGCAGTAGCGGCACCCGATGCACTTCTCGTAGTCCACCAGCACCGCGCCCGTCTCGGCGTCGATGTAGGTCGCCTGCGTGGGGCACACGGTCGCGCACGGCGCGTCCTCGCAGTGCTGGCAGGCCACGGGCGTGAACTCCATGCGGGGCTTGCCGTCCACCATCACCGAGGCGCCGTACTCGGGCGCCCCGGGCACGAACACGCGGTTCCACCACATCCCCTGCGGGATGGCGTTGTGGTCCTTGCAGATGACCGCGCAGCTGCGGCAGCCTATGCAGCGGTCAAGGTCGATGGCCATCGCGTATCTCATGACTGCACCTCCTCAACGGCGCCGCCCTTCTCCAGCAGGCGCACATCGCACACGCACTCGTTCCAGGCCATGTTGGGCGACCACACGCTGGACACGTAGTAAATCTCGTGGATGGGGTTGATCCACGGAAAGATGAGCGAGTTGTAGCTCTCGTCGCCCGTGTAGCGGCTCCACCACCCCTGGTCGAAAATCACCTGGCCGGGGTACATGCCCGGGTCGGTCACCAGCGCGCCGGAAATCTTGCCCCGGCTGTTGAACACCTCGACCACGTCGCCTTGCGCCAGCCCCTTGGCCTGCGCGTCGTCCGGGTTCATGAACACCTTGGGCGTGTTGGACTGCAGCTCCAGCATGAACGGGTTGTTCGAGTAGGTCGCGTGCACGCGGAAGAGGCTGTTGCGCGTCAGGTACGCGAACGGGTATTTCTCGCGCGCGCTCGGGTCAGCCGTATACTCGGTGTCCTCGAACGCGGGCTTGTAGCAGGGCAGCTGCTCGCCCATCTCCAAGAAGCGGTCCTCGTCCTTGTAGAACTCGATGCGCCCCGATTTCACGAAGTGCGCGGTCTTCTCGTAATCGTTGGGGCGCGACACGGTCGGGAACGGCTTGCCCTCGTGGGTCTGCTCCCAGAACGGAACCTTCTTCTCGCCGGGGTTCTCGTGCGCGAGCTTGCACGGCCCCTTCTTCAGGTCCTCCAGCGTGATGTGGTCGATGGTGGGGCCGCCCTCCCTTAAGAGCATGGAGAGCACTTCCTCGGCAACCTCTTCCGACTCATCCGGTCCGAAGGCAGGCCACTGGTCGGCGAGCGTCGCGTCGATGCGGCACGCGAGCTCCTTGCACACCCATATCTCGGGACGCGCCTGCCCCGGCGGGTCCACCATCGGCTGCATGATCTGCACCCAGGGGTGCAGCGGCGTGGTCACGAGCTCCGTCTTCTCGTACCAGCTCGGGCACGCGAACGCCACGTCGCTGTAGTCGACGGTGAGCGTGTGCTGGAACTCGAGGCAGATGACGCACTCGAGCTCCCCGGATTCTTTGGCCTGGCGCAGCCAGTTGGCCACGTTGTGCTGCTCGAAGGGGTTGCCCCACCCCACGACGAGGGCCTTGAAGCCGTGCTCGGGAAACGTCGCGCTCATGGTCTCGGTGCGCCCGTTGACCGCGTAGTGGAAGGGAGCGGAGGCGCGCTTGGCCTTTTCGGGGATGAACCACGACGCCGTGGAAAAGCGCGTCTTGTACTGCCCCACGTACGTGGAGATGCCGCCGCCCAGCTGGCCGATGTTGCCCGTCAGCGCGGCGAGCAAAGCGCAAGCCCTCCCCTTCAGGTCGCCATGGTGCCACTGCATGGCAGAGCCGCCGAAGATGATGTGCATGGGCTTGACCGTGGCGCATTCGCGCGCGATGCGCGTGATGGTGCCTGCGGGCACGGCGGTGAGCTTTTGCGCGTGTTCGGGCGTGTACTGCTCCAGGCTCTCGCGCAGCAGCGTGAACGCCGTCTTGACGGCGCAGCGCGTGCCGTCCTTCAAGACGATCTCGCGGTCGGCTTGAAGCATCAAGTCGGGAGTCTCCCCCAGGTGCTCCGGGTCGACGGCCACGGGCCTTCCACCCTGCAGCGCCACGTACGTCTCGCGGTACGCGGGCACGCTGACCTCGGACAGCCCCTCGACATCGCGCGCCAGCACGCGCTTGCCGGTCTTGACGTCGATGAGCAGGGGCAGGTCGGTGAAGTTCGCGCAGAACCTCTTGTCGTAGAGCCCCTCGTCGATGATGTGCTTGGCCGCCGCGAGCGCGAACACGGCGTCGGTGTCGGGCTTGATCTGCACCCATTCGTCCGACTTCTCCGCCGTCGCCGAATAGTTCGGGTCGAAGCAGACCACCTTGCCGCCGGCCTCGCGCGAGTAGTTGAGGAACTGGGAATCTGGCAGGCGCGTCACCATGGGATTCGACCCGAAGATCATCGTGTAACGCGCATCCTCCCATTCGTAGGACTCGAGCTCCTCGCTTTGGCACCCGAAAGTCTCGGGCCAGAACATCGGCAGATCGCCGTTGAGCTCGTAGCCGCCGATGGCGGACCAGCCCATCATGTTCGTCAGGCGCACGAGCGCGCCCTTCTGCACGTGCCCGGTTCCCTGCACCTGCCAGATGACGCCGATGGAATCCGGTCCGTACCTCTCAGCGATCTCGCGCAGCTTGGACGCTGCGGTGTCGAGCGCGGTGTCCCAATCGGTCTCGACTATCTGCCCCTGCGCATCGCGCACCAGCGGCGCGGTCAGGCGCTCGGGGCCGTGAACCATCGTGTTGATGGAAAGCCCCTTCAGGCAGCCGCGCGGGTTGTAACGCTCGTACGGGTAGTCAGCCGCCTGCGAGATCATCTTGATCTGGCCGCCCTGCACGAACGCCTTCATGCCGCAGGCGCCCGTGCAATTGGGCGCACACGTGGTCCTCACCCACTCCCCCTCAGGGGGCGTCGTTTGCGCAAGCGCCTTCGAGACCGGGATGCCGCCGGCACCGAGCGCTCCTGCGCCCGCGATGCCCAGCGCAGCTGCCGACCCGAGCTTAACGAAGCCCCTGCGCGACATAGTTTTCGACATGTTCCCCTCCGTCGTACCTCGACGCGGAGCCTCGTGCCCCGCTTCCAGTACCCAGTATGGGAAGAAGACGAACTACTGGCAGCGGGGAAATGCCTATATCCGCATAGGGGAATCCACCCTTTCGGGCAGCCAGCGGCACAAACGGAACGAACGTCCTGGGGGAGCCGCGCTCAGAGCTTCACGAGGCCATGGCGCACGGCGTACTCGAAGAGCTCGGGCTTGGAATCGATGCCCAGCTTGTGCATGATCTTGCCCTTCTGGCTTTCCACGGTCTTGACGGAAATGGAGAGGCTCGAGGCGATGTCCGCGTTCGAGTACCCCTTGACGGCGAGCGAGACAATCTCGGACTCGCGCGGAGTCAACGGCTCTATGACGTCCTCGCCTGCGGCAAGGGCGCGCTCGATGAAGCCGTCGAGCATGTCGTCGCATATGAACGATTCGCCCGCGGCGGCGCGACGCACGGCCTTGAACAGCTCCTCGTCGCTCGAGCTCTTGAGCAGATAGCCTACCGCACCGGCCTTCATGGCCTGGATGAGGTAGCCCTGCTCGTCGTGCATGGTGAGCATGACGCAGCGGGTGGGAAGCGCCGCATCGGCGATGCGCTTGGCCAACAGGATGCCGCTTCGCTCATTGCCCATGGAGATGTCGGTCAGCAGCACGTCGGGTGTCGTCTCGCGCACCAGCTCGAACGCCTCGTCCGGGGTCGACGCTTCCCCTGCCACCTCGAAATCGGCCTGGCTTTCCAGGATCATCTTGAACCCCATGCGAACCATGGAATGGTCATCTGCCAGCACGATGCGTATCATGTCACGCCCCCATCTTCGCTTCGAGGGCGATGGTGGTGCCCTGCCCTTCGGCCGATGTCACCGTGAGCGTCCCGCCGATGAGCGCCGCGCGCTCCCTCATGCCCTCGAACCCCAAGCCCGTCCCCTTCACCTCGACGTTTTCCGTGTCGAACCCGCAGCCGTCGTCGGCCACGGAAAGCCGCAGCGTGCCGTCGTCCCACTTCAGCGCCACGTGCACCTGGTGGGCCCCGGCGTACTTGCAGGCGTTGGCCAGCGCCTCCTGCACGATGCGGTACACGGCGATATCGTACCCGTTCTCCATCGGGGGGCACTCGTCGATGTCCGTCACCACCTGCAGCCCAAACGCGTCTTGCGTCGAGGCGCACAGCGATTGCAGCACGGCGGTAAGGCCCAGCTCGTCGAGCGCGACCGGCCGCAGGGACTTCGCCATGGCGGAGATGTGCGCCATGACGTCGCGCAGCAGGTCGCTTGCCCGGCCCACCACCCCGGGCCACTCGTCTTGCGGCAGGTAGCTCAAACGGCGCAGCTCCATCTGCGCGACCAGCACCTCCTGCGAGATGCCGTCGTGCAGCTCCTGGGCGATGCGCTTGCGCTCCGCCTCCTGCGCGAGCAGCAGGTTCCTGGACAGCTCGCCGTAGGCGAAACCCTCCTGCTTGCCGTGGATGCGCACCGGCGGCACGCCGCAGGCCGAAAGCCCGAATTCCTGCGCGGCGAAGCGCTGCACGATGCCGCAGAGCCCGTCGTCGAACGTGTGCAGGAAACGCTGCCCGCACAGTACGATGACCGCGATGCGCTCTTCTTCCATCAGCGGAAAACAGAAGAAGCTCTTCAGGGCCTCGGTCGTCACGATGGGATATTGGAACAGCTCGTTTTCGGGGATGTCCTCGTCGACGTTGTCGACCACGATGCCGCAGCGCAGCGCGTGGACCTTCCCCAACGCGCCGACGCCGTTGGGTAGATGGATGAGCTCGTAGCGCTCGTTGGAGCCGCCGGCGGCGTGCTCCCATCTCAAGATGGGGTCTTGCGCGTCCGGCACCACCGACATGCAGACGAACCCGAACGAGAACCGCTCCCGCAGCGCCTGCGCCGCCGCGCAGGCGCGTGCCCCGTCGACCGTCTCCATACGCATATCCTCTCGAATCTCCCTAGCCGTTGGGGTCCTGGCCGGCCTCGACGCGGCTCATCATGGCCGCCCAGGCATCATCATCGAGAATCTGGTAGCTCACTCCCCCGATGTACTCGCCATAGGCCGGCGCGGAAGCCGAATACATCTTATCGGTGTCCATGCCGCGCATCGCAAGCGCGAGCTGTGCCATCTTCCACGCGGGCATGTTGGTCTCGATGCACTTCGAGACGGTGTACACCTGCCCCGGCACCATGAAGAACGGCTGTTTCATGATCTTCTTCACGATGGCCTTCATGAGGTTGCGCTGGTTTTCCGTACGTTGGTAATCGCCACGTGCATAGGCCCCTTGGTCGGGCGGATTGCCATGACGGCAACGCGCGAGCACGAGCGCCTCTTTGCCGTTGATTTTCACGGCGTCACCCGCCGGCACCGTCACGCCCGCGTAATACGTGCCTTCCGGCACCTTGACGGTCACGCCGCCCAAATCATCGACAAGATCTTTGAAGCCGCTGAAGTAGATGCACGCGTAATAGGAAATGGGAACGCCCGCTACGTCGCTTGCCGCATCGATAATGCCGGAAATACCGTTATGCGCAAGCGCTGCGTTGAGCTTGCCCTGTCCATGCCCCTCGATATCCACGAGCAAGTCGCGCGGCAGCGAGACGAACGTCACCTGTTTGGCGCCCTCGTCGACGCGGCAGAGCATGATGCTATCCGCACGCGAAACACTGCCGTCTTCGTTGCGGCTGTCGCTGCCCAAAAGCAGCACGTAATAGGGCTGACCAAAACCCGGCCCGCTCACGCTG
>CASDTD010000194.1 GCA_949283445.1 uncultured Coriobacteriia bacterium
CGTACTTCTCCTTGATGCCACGCAGGATGGAGATGGTGTCCTCGACGCTCGGCTCGTCCACCAGCACCGGCTGGAAACGGCGCTCGAGCGCGGAGTCCTTCTCGATGTACTTGCGGTACTCGTCCAGCGTCGTGGCGCCGATGGCATGCAGCTCGCCGCGGGCCAGCGCGGGCTTGAGCATGTTGCTGGCGTCGAGCGATCCGTCGCCCGCGCCTGCGCCCACGATGGTGTGCAGCTCGTCGATGAACAGGATGATGTTGCCGTCAGATTGCTGCACCTCGCGCAAGACCTCCTTCAAGCGGTCCTCGAATTCCCCGCGGTACTTGGCGCCGGCGATCATCGAGCCCATGTCTAGCGCGACGACCTCGTGGTCCTTCAACGTGCTGGGCACGTCGCCGGACACGATGCGCTGGGCCAGCCCCTCGACGATGGCCGTCTTGCCCACACCGGGCTCGCCGATGAGCACCGGGTTGTTCTTTGTGCGCCTGGACAGCACCTGGATGGTGTGGCGGATCTCGTCGTTTCTGCCGATGACCGGGTCGAGCTTGCCCTCACGCGCTTGTTCGGTGAGGTTTTGGCCATACTGCTCCAACGCCTCGAACTGGGTTTTCGCGTTCGGGTCGGTCACGCGCGTGTCGCCGCGCAGCTCGTCATAGACCTGCTCGACGCGCTTGCGCGTGACACCGGCCAAGTTGAGCTCTTTGCCCGCCGCGCCCTTGTCTTCGGTCAGGGCGATGAGCAGGTGCTCGGTCGTGGCATAGCTGTCGCCCATCTTCTCGGCCGCCTTGACGGCGCCGTCGATAGCCGTTGCCAAGCGCTGCCCCACCGCGCCGGGCTGCACGCTTGCGCCCTGCACCTTGGGAGCGCTCTCTATCTCTTTCGTGATTGCCGCATCGATGGCAGACGGGTCTGCGCCGATGCGCTCGATAATCGCGGTCAGATTGCCTTCTTTGGAATCGAGGAGCGCTTTGAGCAGATGCTCGGGCTCTACCGCCGCGGCCTGGTAGTCGGCCGCGATCGACATGGCATTCTGCAAAGCCTCCGCAGAGGTGACCGCCAATTTGTCTAGCCTCATGATTGCCTCCTTCGTCGGTATTCGGTTTTTCAACATGCGAATGATGCGGGTGATGACAAGCGGTTTGCCCCTTGCCATCGTGCCCTTACAGCTCGTCGCCCCAGCTTTCGATGTCGCTGGCCTCGTTGAGGAGCCTGGAGTGGTCGGTGCGCTTGGTCAGACTCGTGATCGTGGCGCGCATCTCCAGCTCGTGGAGCTGCTCGGAAAGCTCGTTCACCTGCTTGCGCAGGGCGTCGTTTTCCGCCTGGATCTTGTCCATGCGCTCCCTCTGGTCGAGGATGCGCATGACGCCGGCGCGGTTGATGCCCTCGTCGGTCAGCTGGCTGATGAGCTCCAGGCGTTCCACGTCGGCCTGCGAGTACATGCGCGTGTTGCCGCGCGTGCGTTTGGGAGTCACCAGCCCCTTGGACTCGTAGATGCGCAGCGTCTGCGGATGAAGCCCCGCAAGATCTGCGGCGACGCTGATCATGTAGAGCGGTCTGTTCTTATCCGTCTGTGGCATCGTGTCTCCCCTTGCCTTTCCTTATGCCTTCACGCGCGCGACCTGCGCGGTTATAGCCTCTCGCAGCGTCTCGGGAGCAGGCGATGCGGCCTTGAACTCCTCTAACGCCTGCTTTTGGCGCGCGTTCATGTTCTGCGGCACCTTGACGACGACCTTGATCTTCAAATCGCCCGTGCCGCCCGCCTTGACCTTCGGGGCGCCCTTGCCCTTGACGCGCAGCGTGCGCCCGTCTTGCGTTCCGGCCGGGACGCGCACCTTGACCAGCGAGCCATCCGGCGCCGGCACTACGACGCTCGCGCCGAGCGCGGCTTCGTCGATGCTCACCGGCAGGTCCATGAGCACGTCAGCTCCGTCACGCGTGTACACGGGATGCGGCTTGATGGAGGTGACGATGAGCAGGTCGCCCCGCTTGCCGCCGTTGGCGCCGTATTCGCCCTTTTCGTGATAGCGCAGCTTGCCGCCGTCGACCGCGCCCGCTGGCACCTTGACGGTGATGGACTGCGTCTCGCCCGTGCTGGGAATGCGGATGGACACCTTCTTGGTCGTGCCCGCAAACGCTTCTTCGAACGTGAGCTCGACGCGCGCTTGCAGGTCGCGCCCTTTGCTCGCGCGGTTGACGTTGAAGTCCCAGTTGCTGCCGAAGGCGCCATCGCCGTTGCGCATGTTGCTGAAGATGTCGCCCCAGTCAAAGCCGCCTGCAGAGCCCGTGCCGTCGCTGCGGTACGTGTAGGTGCGCGTGCCACCAAACGGGCCGCCGCCGCTCCAGGCACCGCCCGGCCACCCGCCAGCCTGTTGGCCGCCAAAGCCGCCGACCGTGCCGAACTGGTCGTACTCGGCCTTCTTCTCCGGGTCCGAGAGAACCTCGTAGGCCTCGTTTATCTGCTTGAAGGTTTCTTCGTCGCCGCCGGCATCTGGGTGATGCTTGCGGGCGAGTTTGCGAAAGGCTTTCTTTATTTCGTCGGCAGAAGCGCTCTTCTTCACGCCGAGGATATCGTAATAGCTCTTCTGTGGCATAGCGCCTCACCCACCTTTCGTCTTAAACGAGGAATGCGCTCCGAAGAACGCATTCCTTCTTGGTCTTATTCCTCTTCCGAGCTTTCGGGTTCCCGCTGCGGGCCGCCCGTGCTCGTGACTACCATCGAGGGGCGCAGGACCTTGTCCCCCATCTTGTAGCCTTGCTGGTACACCTGGACGACCGTCTCTTCGGGAACGCTGTCGTCTTCTTGCGTACCAACCGCCTGGTGAACCATCGCGTCGAACGGCTGGCCGTCGGCCTCGATCTGTTCGACCTTGTGCTTGCCGAGGATTTGCAGGAACTTCGTCTGTACCGCCTCGACGCCCTCGGTCAGGCTACCGCCCTCGCCGGAATCCTTCGCATGCTTGATAGCGCGCTCCAGATCGTCGAGAACGGGAAGCAGATCCGTGACCAGATTCTCGGAAGCGCGGATACGCTCCTGCTTGCGCTCGGCTGCCGTGCGCTTGCGGTAGTTATCCCATTCGGCCTGCAGGCGTGCGTACTTGTCGCGCAGGTCGGTCACTTCCTTCTTGATAGCCGTGAAGATGTCGAGCTGCTCGTCTTCAGAGGCGGGTGCCGAGTCGCCAGCACCCTCCTCTTCGGACTCGTCGTTTTCGATGACCTCGGCCACGACCTCTTCGGCGGTTTCCGTGCCTTCGGAAGCTTCGGGAGCCTGCTGCTCTTCAGCCTGCTTTACGGCCTCGTCCTTGTCCTGCTTGCCGTCAGCCATTAGTTCTTGCCCTTGTCGTCATCGACGACCTCGTAGTCAGCGTCGACCACGTCATCGTTGCCGCCGTTGGCATTGAAGTCACCGGATGCCTGGTTCGGCGTGCCGGCCTGAGCTGATTGCGCGTCGCTGTAGGCGATTTCGGCCAGCTTGTAGCTTGCCTGCTGCAGCTCTTCGGTCTTGGCCTTGATGTCGTCGGTGTTGTCGCCTTCCAGCGCCGTCTTCAGCGCAGCGATCTTGGCCTCGACGTCGGACTTGGTGTCGGCGGGAACCTTGTCGCCCAGGTCCTTCAGGGACTTCTCGGTGGCGTACACCAAAGACTCGCCCTGGTTCTTGGCCTCGACGCCCTTCTTGCGCTCCTCGTCTTCGGCCGCGTGCTCCTGCGCGTCGGCGACCATGCGGTCGACTTCCTCGTCGGAAAGCGCCGTGGAGCCGGAAATCGTGATCTTCTGCTCCTGACCGGTGCCCAGGTCCTTGGCGGAGACGTTCACGATGCCGTTGGCGTCGATGTCGAACGTGACCTCGATCTGCGGGACGCCACGCGGGGCGGACGGGATGCCTGTCAGCTGGAAGCGGCCCAGCGTCTTGTTGTCACGCGCGAACTCGCGCTCGCCCTGCAGGACGTGAATCTCGACGGAGGTCTGGTTGTCGGCCGCCGTGGAGTACACCTCGGTCTTGCGGGTCGGGATGGTCGTGTTGCGCTCGATCATCTTGGTCATGACGCCGCCCAGCGTCTCGACGCCCAGCGAAAGCGGGGTAACGTCGAGCAGCAGGATGCCCTCGACATCGCCGCCCAGAACGCCGCCCTGGATGGAGGCGCCGATGGCGACGACCTCATCGGGGTTGACGCCCATGTGCGGCTCTTTGCCCGTGATCTTCTTGACCTCTTCCTGGACAGCCGGCATACGCGTGGAGCCGCCGACGAGAATGACCTCGTCGATGTCGCTGCTGGAAAGGCCGGCGTCTTTCATGGCCGTGTGGACCGGCGTCTTGCAACGCTCGAGCAGGTCGGCCGTGATGCGCTCGAACTCAGCGCGCGTCAGCGAGTAATCGAGATGGACCGGGTTGCCGTCGACAGCGGTGATGAACGGCAGGTTGATGGAAGCCTGCTGCGTGTTGGAGAGTTCCATCTTCGCCTTCTCGGCGGCCTCCTTCAGGCGCTGCAGAGCCATCTTGTCCGTGCGCAAGTCAACGCCCTGGTCAGCCTTGAACTTGTCAGCCAGCCAGTCGATGATGCGCTGGTCCCAGTCGTCGCCGCCCAGGTGGTTGTCACCGGCAGTAGCCAGAACCTCGAAGACGCCGTCGCCCATCTCCAGGATGGAGACGTCGAAGGTGCCGCCGCCCAGGTCGAAGACGAGGATCTTCTCGTCGCCGTCCTTCTTGTCGAGGCCGTAGGCCAAAGCGGCCGCCGTCGGCTCGTTGATGATACGCTTGACTTCCAGACCGGCAATCTTGCCCGCGTCCTTGGTGGCCTGACGCTGCGCGTCGTTGAAGTAGGCCGGGACGGTGATGACAGCCTCGGTGACCGACTCGCCCAGGTACTTCTCCGCGTCAGCCTTCAGCTTCTGCAGAACCATGGCGGAAATCTCTTCCGGCGTGAACTCCTTGCCGTCGATTTCGACCATGTTGCGGCCGTCCTTGCCCTGAACCACCTTGTAAGCAACCGTGCCGCGCTCGGATTCGGTCTCGCTGTAGTTGCGGCCGATGAAGCGCTTGATGGACGCGATGGTGTTTTCCGGATTGGTGACGGCCTGGTTCTTTGCGGCCTTGCCGACCACGCGCTCCCCGTCCTTGCGGAAGCCGACGACCGACGGCGTGGTGCGGTCGCCTTCGGCGTTGACGATGATGGTGGGCTCGCCACCCTCGAGAACAGCCATGGCGGAGTTCGTGGTGCCAAGGTCGATACCGATAATCTTGCTCATTTGTGATCCCTTCTTTGAGAATCGCCTTATTTGTATGGCTAACATAATGAAATCTAAGTGCCTTTATGTCAAGTTTCCTAAAGCTTTTTCGTGTAAACGTTACCACTGTGTCATTTGCAGATTTTATGGTCATGTTTTGAGAGAGGGAACGCGCCTCTCTCAAGCAGCGGCAAGCGGCGCACAAACCGCAGGGCGTTACCGTGCACATGAAGCGGAAAATGCTATTCGCCCCCATGCAACGCGCATGGGGAAACTGCCTATTGCCATATGTGCGCTATACCGCTATTTTGACTGCGTTGCACATTTACGCATGAGAGTTGACCACAAAAAAGAACGCGGAGGGGCCACATGTCTGCACCTGAGATTGACACTGACGAATGCACTGGTTGCGGTATCTGCGTCGATACCTGCCCGAACAGCGTGCTCGACATCGTCGGCAGCACGGC
>CASDTD010000195.1 GCA_949283445.1 uncultured Coriobacteriia bacterium
GGTCGTTCAAGGAGAGCTTCTCCAGCGCGTCGCGCAGCGCGGGGTACTGGTCGGCGTCGATGGGAAATAAGCCCGTGTAGACCATGGGCTTGACGTCGCGGTAACCGGGCAAGGGCTCGGCCGCCCCGCCTTTGGCGAGCGTGACGGTGTCGCCCACCTTGACCAGGCGCGGGTCTTTCAGGCCCGTGACCAGATAGCCGACCTCGCCAATGGTGAGCTCGTCGACGGGCGTTTCAGCCGGACGGCGCACGCCCACTTCCTCGACCTCGCATTCATTGCCCGTCTGCATGAAGCGGACCTTGTCCTTGGCGTGGATGGAGCCGTCCACCACGCGAATCAAGGCGACCACGCCGCGGTAGGCGTCGAAATAGGAATCGAAGATGAGCGCTTTCAGCGGCGCATTCGCATCGCCTTCGGGTGCGGGAATGTGCGTGACGATAGCCTCGAGCAAGTCGTGCACACCCAGGCCGGACTTACCGGAGGTGAGCACCGCGTCATCTGCCGGGATGGCCAGGCCCTCCTCTATCTCGGCGCGCACGCGTTCCGGGTCTGCGGCGGGAAGATCTACCTTGTTGATGGCGGGGATGATTTCCAGGTTGGCGTTCATGGCCAAAAGGGCGTTTGCCACCGTCTGCGCCTCGACGCCCTGCGTGGAATCCACCACGAGCACCGCGCCCTCGCACGCCGCCAGCGAACGGCTCACCTCGTAGGTGAAGTCCACATGGCCCGGTGTGTCGATGAGGTTGAACTGGTAGGTTTCCCCGTCGTCGGCGTGGTAGAGCACGCAGACCGCCTGCGACTTGATGGTGATGCCGCGCTCGCGCTCGATGTCCATGGAATCCAGCACCTGCTCCACCATGTCGCGCTCGGCCACCGTGTGCGTCATTTCCAGCACGCGGTCTGCCAGCGTCGACTTGCCGTGGTCGATATGGGCGATGATGGAGAAGTTTCTGATATGGCTGGGGTCCATGGCGGCCTTTCCGAATAAAAAGAGAACCGCCCCTCCAGCATAAAAGGGCGGCTCTGGGTGAAGCTGTTACGGCAACGAGTGCTACAGGCTGTTGACCAGGTTCATGACGCCGCTCTTGCGGTTGGCAGCCTGGTTCTTGTGGATGATGCCCTTGCTCGCGGCCTTGTCGAGCAGACGGCAGGCATACAGGCCCTTCTCCTGCGCGGCAGCGGCGTCGCCGGCCTCCACAGCCTCGCGGACGCGACGGACGGCGGTCTTGAGCTCGGCCTTGACGGCGCGGTTGCGCTGACGGGCCTTCTCGTTGGTCTTGATACGCTTCTTCTGACTCTTGATGTTCGCCATTTTTAGGCTATTCCTTTCGATGAAACCGATGCGTTCGTAGCAGTGGGATGCGACGAAACTACGAAATAGTAGCACACCGGCTATGCGAATGGAACGAAAACAAGCAAGATGCCCGCGACTTTTCTCGTGCGGCTTGCGAAGGGGTGAAAGAGACGCCGAGGACGCGGGCGGATGCCGCCAGGCACCTGCACTTACGGCAGGTGCACATGCGCAGGTGCGAGACGTCCCGTGGAGACGTTCACCCAGCTGCCGCCCTCTTTCGCGTACAACGCGCGCAGCACAATGCCCCCTGAGAAGCAACGGTATTGCCATATCGAGGTCAATCGACCACGCGGGAATGGCACCTGGTCGATTATGCGCGATATGGCACGAAAACACTGCCATATCGCACTCAACTGGGCAAAATCGCCTGTTTTTCACGGGAAAGCGTGCCATATCGCGTTCAACTGGCCACATGCCCATTCGCACGCCATTTGATGTGCCCCTTCATCACGACGCAATTGGCCACATGCCCATTCGCGTGTAATCTAATGTAACCCTTTGTCACGCAGAGCAGACGTCGAGCACCCATTTCTGAAAGCAGATGTCCGGATCTCCCCCGCTCTTCATGAGCTTTTCCGTTTCCGCAGCAGTCGCCAGCGCGTCGAGCAGCTCGCGGCGCGAATAGCCAGCCGCCCAGCGGAAGTAGTTTTTCACCTGCCAGTCCTGCTTGCCCAGTTCCGCAGCGAGTGCGGATGCGCCCGCGCCCTGCAGGCTCTTGGCAACGAGCAGCTCGCGCACGAGCGTGACCGAACGCGCGAGCATGCCGTGTGGCGACTGGCTGGGCATAGCAGCCAGAAGCTCGAAGCAGCGTTTGGCATCGCGCGCGCCCAGCGCGTCGGTGAACAGCCAGGGTTTGGGCTCTGACGTGCGCGCGACGAAGCGCTCGACTTCGGGCACGTCGATGACCGCCCCTTTGCCCAGGGCGGACGCCATCTTCTTGAGTTCCGTGTCCAGATGGACGGTGGACTCCCCCACGCGCGCGATGAGTGCTTCGGCACCGCGCTGTGTGATGGTCACGCCTTCGCTTGCCGCGAAATCGCGTACCTGCGCGGGAAGCGCACGGCCCTTTTTCGCCTCGCAGCTGATGATGGCCTGCTTGCCCACCTTGGCGACCGCCTTGTACAAACGCGTGCTCTTCGCGAGCTTGGACGCGTCGAGCGCGAGAATCGACGTCGCGCAAGGCACGGCGAGATAGGAGACAAGCGCCTCGCTCGTGGCTTTGGGAAGCTTGTCGGCGTCCTTGACGATGACCAGACGGTACGGGCTGGCAAACGGGAGCATGTTGAGCGAGGCGATGACGGCATCGGCATCTGCCGATGAGCCCACGAACACGTCTTTGTTGAAATCGAGGTCACCCAGCGCGGCGATGCGCTTTTCGAGACGTTCCAGGACGAACTGCCGTTTGAACTCGTCTGCGCCCACGGCCAGATATGCTGCGAGAAACTCCTGTGCTGCCAAGCCCTTTTGCTCCTTCGTCGCTTACTCCGCTGCGCTTTTCTGGACGGACACCCGAATGCCCTCCCGCGAAAAACCAAGCGTGATGTCGCCATTCAAATCGGTACGATACACCTTAGCATGACACGCCGAAAGCGCGTCCAGCATCTCGCGGGTCGGATGACCGTAGCGGTTGTCCGCCCCGACCCCAATGAGCGCGATTTCGGGCTTGAGCGCCGATAGTTCCTCATCTGTCGCGCTCTTGCGGCTGCCGTGATGGGCGACCTTCAAGATGTCGATGTCACCCACATCCGCGACGAGCCCTTCCGTCGCATCGCTTTCCGCATCGCCCGTCAGCAAGCCCCTCGCCTCGGGCACGCCATCGCCTTGCGCGTCGTATTCCAGCAAGCTGACCAAGCTGTCCTCGTTGTCGCTTTCCCCGCCGTCTTCGGGAGCGAGCACGGTAGCCGTGAAATGGCCGACTTCGAACACATCACCCACGCCAATGCCTTCAAGCTTCCCGCCCGCCGTCACCCACCGGGCGCTTCGCGCGACGTCCGCCATGACGGGATCGCCTACCAGGTCTTTATGTACGTACACATGCTCCACGCCAACCACGCCGGCCAGAGCCGAAAGTGCCCCGCAATGGTCGTCGTCGGCGTGCGTTATGACCACCGCGTCCAGATGCGTAATGCCCTGCCGTGCCAGCCCCTGCACAAGCAGCGTGTCGTCTGCGCCCGTGTCAACCAAGAGGCTGGCGTCTCCATCGCGCACGAGCAGGCAGTCCCCCTGCCCCACGTCGATCATCACAAGCTCGGCAGCACCCGCGCCGCGTGGGTCGAGGGCAAGACCCGCCCGCGTCATGCCGCCCAAGCCGGCGACGAACATAACGGCAAGCGGAACAACGAGGCAGGCGGCGACCACACCGACACGCGTATGCGCCGTCCAGCCCGAAGACACGCCCTCATCGGCCGCCGCAACATCCTTGTCCACAGGCAGCGGCCAGAAAACCCACAGCACGAAAAGCGCGCCGACGAAGACGAGAGCCGTCCAAGGCCCCGTCTTGTCCAGCGGCACGCACGCACCGGGAACGTCGGCAAGCGCGTGCACGAGCCCGCCGGTTACCGCAGCAAGCGCGCCCGACAGCGAAAGGAGCAGCTGACCCGCCGGCGGGCACAATGCCGAAAGCAGCAACGCCGGAATGCCGACGCCGATGATGGCCGTGACAAGCGGCCCTGCCAACATGTTCGCGACAGGAGCTATCAACGGCAGCTGCGCGAACAGCGGAGCGGTAACCGGCAGCGTCGTCATCGTGGCAGCAAGCGTTGCAGCAAGCGGAGCAGCCGCTTTTTCGAGACGAGCGGGCAGCACGCACACAGACCACGCTTCGAGAAGTGGCGACAGCAAAATCAGCCCGGCAACCGCCAAGACAGAGAGCTGAAAGCCGATGGAAAACGCAAGGTTGGGGGAAAGCCCGAGAAACACGAGCACGCACGACGCCAGCGCCGAGACGGCATGCCGCCGCCGGCGTGCCATACCGGCACATGAAGCGGTAAGGCACATAACGCACGAGCGAAGTGCAGAGGGTGCCATGCACGTAAGGCCCACGTAGAGAATCAAGCAGCCGCCTACAAGCGCGATGCGTACGGGCCGCTTGAAAGGCAGCCTGCCGAGCACCCACCCCAAAAGCACCGTCACCACCGCCAAATGCGAACCGGAAACGGCCATGAGGTGCGCAAGGCCCGTCACCTGGAAGTCTTTTTCCAGTTCGCTTCCCTCATACAGCGTCTCGTTGCCCAAAAGCACCCCGGCGAGCAAAGCCGCCGGTTCACCGCCCACTGCCCCGATGCGGGCGAAGCACGCATCCCGAAACGGCGCGACGAGCCCCCTGAGCCCCTGCGCGAAGCCCGCATCTTCAGCCTTGCCCGCAGCAAGCATGCCGACGAAACCCTGCTGATGGTTCCATCTCCCTCCTGCATCATCTTCGGGCACCGACAGATTGCCCGAAACACGCACCTTATGCCCTGCCGGCAAGGGCTTGACGCCGTCAGGCCACAGAACGCGCAGAGACACCGTCGTAGTGCCCATCCGACACGAAGCCGTCGAGACGAAACCGTAGTCACGCGCAGAGGCATCCGACGTCAGCTCGCAGCAGACGGGGCCTTTCGCAACCTCCTGTTTGCATGCGGCAACACCATGTGCCCAGGCGCCCCAGCACGCGCATGCGCAGCAAAAGGCCGCGACAAACGCGACCGCGCACACGAGGGCGCTACGCCGCGACTGCACAAAGAACCCGGCGCACACTGCGTTCGCCTTCCTGCGTACGACCGCGCACGCCGCGCCGATGCCGAGTACCGCAAGTATCACTGCGCGCCAAGGAACGCTCGCACTTTGCACGTAGAGCATCCAGCTCGCCTGCTCGGCGAATACGACGGCAAGCCACGCGGCAACGGCAGCGCCGAACAGAACGCCCAACGATGGACGTTTTGGCGTCATCACAGACACACGTCGTCTTTCAGCGCTTCGAAGCGGACATCGCCGATACCCGAAACCTCCTTGAGCTCTTCGACGCTCGAGAAACGGCCATGCTCCTCACGGTAATCGACGATGCGCTGCGACAAAGACGGCCCGATGCCATCGAGCTCTTGCAGCTCTTCGACCGACGCCGTGTTCAGGTTGATCTTGGCGTTGCTTTTCTCCGTCCCCGCGCCTGACGCACCATCACTGCCCGCAGCACCCGACGACGCTTCTTTCTCGCTCGGGACATAAACCTGCATGCCGTCTTCGAGTTTCTGCGCGAGATTCACTCCCTGACGTGCCGCGTCGTCCTCAAGGCCCCCTGCCGCCGAAACGGCATCGGCAATGCGGGCGTCAGCTGGCAAGACGTACACCCCCGGGTTGACGACCGCACCTTCGACGTCGACGTAGAGTTCCGCTTCCTGAGCCGCTGTATCCTGCACATTTTGCTCTGCTTGCTGACCAGCCTCGCTGCTTTGCGTCTGCACCGCGAAGTCTTCGCTTTGCGCACTCGCCGCCGGCCAGAAACGCCACAGCGCGACAAGCAC
Source organism: uncultured Coriobacteriia bacterium (assembly GCA_949283445.1). Next base: position 5,854 of record CASDTD010000195.1, read on the forward strand.
CAGTACGATGCAAATCACGCAGACGCCCACAAGCGCGGGGCGTGACACATCGGCAAGCCCCGCACGGCGAAGGACGCTATTCAGCTTGAGGGAAAGACGATCGGGGAGCATAGTTCACCACCTGCAAGAGACGATTCCACCTTCTCTTCCAGCGTAATGACCCAATCTGTCAAAAGTTACGGCTCGCGTACGCGCTTGTTTACGGGCAGATGCCGGCTCATTTACGGATTTTTACCGGGCGCACACCGGCTTCGCGCCGGGCAAATACCGGGCAAACGCCGATTTACGCAGTTCAGCAGCATGAAAAGGAACTCAGCTGGTGCGCGTCTTCAGGTTTTTCTCGCTTCTGTGCTTGATGGAGTTGAGGATGGCGTCGACCTCATAATCAAGAGATGTCTCGAAATCCGCAGTCTCATCTGCCGCCGCGTCCTGCACGCTCTCGGCAGAGCGCTCTCGCGCGAGCTCATCAACAGCGCTGGCCTCGCCCTCATCCGCATCGTCTTTCCCCTCATGCGAATGACGTATTTGCTCGGCACTCGGGGGCTGCAAGGCGCTCCCGCCGCTTCGACCGTCTGGCGAAAGCACGGCTCTCAGCTTCTCGCGCGTTTCCTCGTCAAGCTCCAACGCGGCGGTGTCGTCGCCGAGAATGCTCGCGATGTGCTGCTCCTGGAGTTCCGCGTCGTCCCTCGTCGCCGCGCTTGCCAACCACGAAGGAAGGGCGAGCCCGTCGTCACGAGACGCTGCGGTAGCTTCCTGGCCCGAGCCTTCCCGCACGTCCGAAACGCCGGCATGAAGCTGTTCGTCGAAAAGACCGTCTTGGGGGAACTCGTCATAATGAATCTGCTGACCCGGTTCGGGAGCCGTGTACACAACAGAATCCCCGTCTTCGGAAAGCGTCCCGCCTGCAAGCTGCGTCAGCGCCTGCAAGCCGAGCACCTGGCTTTCCAGCTCGTCAATCTGCTGCGCACGCCTTTTGAGCTTTCTTCTCGTGCGCACAAGCGAGATAAGCAAGATGATGACGAACAGCAGCAAGACGACAAGCACGATGGCCGCAATGCTTGCCATAAGCCACATATCATCCGTCCCCAGCAAGGACATGAGCCGGCGCACCAGCACCGCGACGATGTTCTCCAAAAATCCCATGCGCATATACTACACTGCTGAGCAGGTATTTTTCGTCTGAGAGGAATTTTTTCTCACATTATTTTGCGATTAGGGGTTGACGTATCAGCAACGACCCCGTAGTATACCAACTCGCGCCAAGCAAGGGTTTGACCCTCAAAGCATTGGGGTGTCGTCTAATGGTAGGACAGCGGATTCTGGTTCCGTCAGTGAGGGTTCGACTCCTTCCACCCCAGCCAAAGGCGCGTTTGACATATGGCCCGTTCGTCTAGCGGTTTAGGACGCCGCCCTCTCAAGGCGGAGATCACGAGTTCGAATCTCGTACGGGCTACCAACTTCACCGGCCTCCACCTCGGAGGCCGTTTTGTTTTCTGCTTGTACAACGTCGTTTCTCGCGAACCATCCCCAGGGCTTGCCCTCCACCTCAGAGCATCGTGAGCCATCCACAATCCATCTGCCGTTTCTATCTTCCGAGCATCGGGGCCGCTCTCCGTCGCCTCTCCTGCCGAGTGGCAGCTTGGGCGCGTTATGGCTCGCCCGTTTGCCATAACGTGCCCAAGTTGCCTTCGTAACGCCCAAAATTGCCGATATGGCGGCATTTCGAACATGACGGGCAGCCAAAATGTGTATAAGCTGCCACAACGAAGAACGGCGCCGCATACTGCGACGCCGCCTTGTATCATGCAGCTGCACGCGTGCTTACAGGTAATGCTCCTGCAAATATGCATTGGCCGCCTGCGCACCCTGCACAAGCTCGCCATTCGCATACAGATACGGAATCTTGTTCGCGTCGCCGCCCAACGCCAGAAGCTCCTGATACGGCGCCTCCTGTTCGACGTCGCGCTTGTCAAGCTCGATGCCGTGCTCACTCGCGAAATCGACCGTTACCGCACAGGTGGGACACGGCCCCCAGTAATAGAGAATCGGCGTTTCCGTTTGCTCGGCCATGATGATTGCCTCCTCAAGCTCATCGACACACGCCCTGCAAGCCCCCACGATACTCCTTCATACCGCCAGGTCAAAACACGGCGTCGCGCGCGACGGCCAGGTCACCCGTATTTCTCGGCATGTTGCAGACATGCGAAAGCGAGCCTGTAAGCCGGGTTCTGTCTTCTAAGACGACCATTTATCTACGAACGCCGTTGCCGACGCCCTCTAGCAGGCAACCCGGATGCGAGCCGGGCCAGCCCATAGCATCCCTATTTGCCCTTGCTCCGGATGGGGTTTGTCAAGCCGCCCTGTTACCAAGACGCTGGTGCGCTCTTACCGCACCGTTTCAGCTTTTCTCCTGGCTGCCCAGCCATGAAGGCCGAAAGCCAGGGGAGTCTTCTTTTCTGTGACACTAGTCCGTCGGGTCTCCCCGCCCGGCCGTTAGCCGGCATCCTGCCCTGCGGAGCCCGGACTTTCCTCATCGCGCGCCGTGAGGGCACGCGCCGCGGCCGTCCAGCCCGCTTTCGCAAAGCGAGATTATAGCAGCGTGCCCAAAGGCCGCAAAGTGCACGCCCGGCGCGAACCACGCAAGCCACATGCATCGCGCTCCGCCCCAGGATGCGCTCGTTTCATGACGCTATGAAAACGACGCGCGTCTGCCCTGCTCACTTGCGGTAAGCTAAGCACTCGAACCACGGTCGAAGCCATAGTTTCCGAAAGGCTCTTTCATGCTCCAGCTGCAGCATATCCGCAAATCCTATACCACAGGCGACTTCACGCAAATCGCGCTTGACGACATATCGGTTTCGTTTCGCGACAACGAGTTCGTGGCAATTCTAGGCCCCTCCGGTTCGGGAAAGACGACGTTGCTCAACATCGTCGGCGGGCTC
>CASDTD010000196.1 GCA_949283445.1 uncultured Coriobacteriia bacterium
CCATAACAGGCCGCCGTGTCGACCATGCGGTAACCTGCGGCAAGTGCTTCGAGCACCGCCTGCTCACATTCAGCCTCGTCGATCACCTGGAACACGCCCAGGCCCTCGAGCGGCATTTTGACGCCATTGCTCAGCGTGATGGTATCCACCGGCACCGCCCCCTACGCGCGCAGAAACGCGGCGCCCTTGCTCGGCACGCCGTCTTCATCGGAAACGTAGCGTTCCGCCTTCATGTGCAGGTCGTACTTGTCGCGCAGCTCGGCGATTTTGCCCATCATCGGCGAGGCGTGGTGCACGTCGAGCGCCTCCTGGTTTTCCCAAGAATCGATGAGCAGGATTGTCTCGGGGTCGTCGAGCGGCTGGAAGTAGGCGTAGCGCAAGTTGCCGCTCTCGGCGCGGATGGCGTCTGCTACGCCCGTCGCCTCCATCTCCTCGGCGAACTTGCGCGCCGCACCATCAACGCCCGTGTAGTAGAGATTGACCGTAATCGCCATGAAAGTGCCTCCTCGTCTTTGTCTTGAACTTCCGAACCGCAGCCCGCGTTCACAGATTGAGGATTCCGTACAGTTAAATCGCGAAAATCGGGCCTTGAACTGTACAGGGTCCTCAATTTGTGATGCAGCGGACGCAGGTGCGCTTACAGCGAAGCGCCCAGCGCGTGGGCCTCGTCCATGCAGCGCGAGCGGCGCGTCATGGACGGCGTGCCGCAGCCGCGCCCCAGCACCATGCCGCAATCGTCCATGTGCAGATAGCGCACGAGCGTGCGGTAGTGCGCTACGAGTGCGTCGAAGGTCCAGTCGTCCGCATTCCAGGCGACGGCGAGCAGCGCAGCTTTCATGCACTTGGACGTGATGGACCCATTCGCGGAACAGAAACGGTCGATGGCAGTCTTGAGCTGCGCGCTCATGCCGTAGTAGTACAGCGGTGTCGCGAACACGAGCATGCCGGCGGAAAGGATCTGTTCGCGCAGGTCATCCATATCATCATGCTGCGCGCAGGGGCCTTCGTAGCCGCAGGCGACACAGCCCGTGCACGGCGCGATGTCCCACCGGTCGATATCGACGCGCATGACCGTATGCCCCGCCTCGCGCGCACCGCGCGAGAACTCCTCGACCAGCAACGCCGTCGAGCCGTCGACGTTCGGGCTTCCTTGCAAGATGACAATCTTCATCGTTCGTTCGCTTCCTCTCTTGCCTTCAGGCGACGTCGGGATTGCCCGCTTCACCGCCGCTTCTTTCCTCTTGCGCCCCGCTGCCGGCACGCGCCATGGCGAGCAGCGCGTGGACGGCGCAGCCGATGCCAACCAGCAGAACGGCGACAAGTACGTAGGTATGTCTCGGAGTGCGGGGTATCCCCAACTCCCGCTCCGTGTCCCTTGCCCATACTTTATGTTACATTGTGTTACTTGTAAAGCATTTTCGTATTGTCGTTATTTTTAATTTCCTGTTAAAAGAATGCGCTATACTGCTGAGGAAAACCAAGTGAGAAAGGCATGTCGTGGGAGATTTCATACGGGCGCGCAGCAGCGAGCAGAAAGAGCAGCGCATGAACGAGATAAAGCGCGCCGCCGACGAGCTGTTCCACGAGCGCCGCTACCATGAAATCACGCTGAAGGCCATTGCGGAAAAGCTGGGCTGGTCACACGCCGCGCTCTACAAGTACGTCAGCACGAAGGAGGAAATTTTCCTCGAGGTGTGCAGCGACAAGCGCGCCGAGTACGCATCTGCCCTGCTGGCCGCCTACCCCGAAGATTGCACTTACTCGCACGACGTGCTGGCGGAGGTATGGACCGAGCAGCTCAACAGCCACCGCGATTACCTGGGCTACAGCGACCTGCTGTTCACTATCATCGAAACGAACGTCTCCGCCGAACGGCTCGCCATCTTCAAACGCGACTATTACGAGGAGTTCGACGTCCTCGCGCAGCGTTTCTGCGTCAACCTGCGCATCGACGCGGAACGTTTCGACAAGCTCTTCAACGCCGTGCTCTTCCACGCAGTCAGCGTGAACGGTTGGTGCGCCGACAATCCGCTGGTGAAAGAGGCCATGGCGCTTGCCGGGCTCGAGGCGAAAACCATCGACTTCAAAGCCGAGATGCGCGAGTTCATCGGCATGTGCCTGGAACATTACGTCGGCTGACATTCACCGGACGGAAACGCGGCACGCTCTTGCGCACCACGCGCTTCCTCACATGACACGCTCTCTCCCGCACCACGCGTTCGAGCTCCGCATGGTACCCCATGCTCCAGTCCATCCGCACGCCTCAGCCCTCATGCAAGGCGCGAAAGACCTCGTCTGCAGAGATAACGCCCTCGCGCAAGATGCGGATACCACCCTCCGCGTGCACGTCTGCCGCCACGACGGTGCTCGCCACCGGGCCGGGCGTGGGACCGCCGTCCAAATAGAGCGCCACGGCATCGCCGAACGCCGCAAGCGCCTGGTCGACCGTCTGAGCAGCCGGCTCTCCCGAGATATTGGCGCTCGACGTCGCCAACGGCCCCGTCTGCTCCAGAATGCGCAGCGCGTCAGCCGAGGCGGGAATGCGGACGCCTTGCGTGCGCGATGCCCCGACAGCCTCAGGCTCACGCACGGTCACGAACGGGCACCGCTCGTCGGCCACGCAAATCGCGGTGAAACCGCCGGGGCAGAAGTGCTGCGCGAGCACGCCGAGCGACGCGGGCAGGAAAAGCCCCCACTCCCCGAGCACGTCGAGCGTCGGCAAGAGCACCTGCACCGACTTCTCCGTCGGCCTGTGCTTCGCCGCGAACATGGCTGCCAGCGCCTGTGGGTTTCCCGGATCGCAGGCGATGCCGTACACCGTATCCGTGGGGATAACGACGAGCTCGCCGGCGCGTAACAAGCGCACGGCACGCGCCAGAGACGACGCGTCAATCGCGCAGATTCGCTCATCGCTCCGTTCGCCCGCCATCAGCCCATCCCCTCTCGCCCACCTTCACGCACACAGCCTCGCGCAGCCCATACGTGTTCGCATGGCCGCGCGGGACCGTGCGGCCATGCGAAGCACATACTCCGCTCCACCCGTACGAAATCGCACGCTCCAGGTAAAGCGCGAATCGCGTAAGACCACAGCACTCCATACCCCCAGGCGTTGCAGAAATCGCTCGGCTGGGGAGCAAATCGAGTCCTCGTTTGCTCCCCAATATGCTCGAAAATGCAGAATTCGTCAAAATGAAAGCTATTGGGGAGCGGACACTCGGAAAAGTTGCTCCCCAGCCGAGCGATTTCTGCAACACGCATTCCCCAATCACGCGATTTCTGCCGGCATCCCGACGCGTGCCCCATCGGCATGCCGGCAACCCCGTGCCTCGACAAAACCGGCGCACACGAAAGTTTTCTTAAGCCTTTCTTAAGCTAAATGCTGTATTTTTACAGCGAGATGCCTCCACGAGCCTGCCAGGCCGTACACGCCGCAAGCTCGCGAAGGCACCTCCGGAGACGACAACGCATATGGCCGCCACAGCATGCGACCCGGTCTCTTGGGGAGAGAACAACATGACAGACGAAACGCGCCCGCAGCAGGAAAACCGCCCGGAATCCGATATCGCGCAGGAGCAGGCACCCATCGCGTCCAGCGCGGAAGCATCGACGGCGGACGGCGAAACCGCCCCTTCCGCCGACACCGCATCCTCCGTCGGCTCCAACGCCGACGCCAAGCCCGAACGCCAGAAGAAACCCCGTTCGCGCACGTTCAAGATAATGCGCGTGCTCGTCATCATCGCCGTCGTGCTCGTCGTGGCCGGTGCCGTCACCATGGCCGTGGCCAAGTCCTTCACCGCCGCCGAACAGCAGGTGCGCTCCGACTGGTCGACGCAGACCGGCGAGCTGCTCGGCAGCGACGAAGAACTCGGCCTTGAGGTGCACGCTGCAGACCTGGGCTCGGAGCTGCGCGTCGCCCAGCTCGTCCCGGCGGAAATCGACGAAGAGGGATTCACCTATTACGACACCGGCGTGCAAGACCGCATCGCCCAGCTCATCGGCGACATCAAGAATAAGCGCGCGTGGGAGGCATCGAACCCGTTGGCCATCCTCAACCCCTTCGGCACCGGGTCGAACGGCCTGTATCTCTACTTCGCCACGGACCTGGACACGAAGGTCACCTACACCATCGAGGCCGACGGCACCACG